>JAUWHU010000535.1 GCA_030605705.1 Thermoflexia bacterium
CTAAGCCCCCGTCCCCGGGGGCGAGTTGACGAGAAAACTTGCCCTGGGGACGCCCCCGAGACGGGGGCTGGGAGCAGTGTAAGTGCGGCTTTTGCCCTTAGCGACTAAAGGCTACCAAACTATGAGACGAACCATCCCGACTGACGGAGCAGATGAAATTCAACTCTACATGCGCACCTATTACTCCTTGCTGCGCACCACCGAGGAGGTCCAGATCCGCACACTGGAGGAAACCCACATTGGGGTACGCTCCACGCTGCACCCCCACGCCGCCGCGCAGAAACCCGACATGTCCGCTTTCATCTACAGCAGCCTGCGCCTGCCCCCTTGCATCCGCGAGGTGCGTCTCGTCGTTTTAGGGCAGACGGAGGAAGTTTTCCAGCGACGGGGCTACCCTCACGTGGAAACCTGGGAGGCTGTCTCGGCTCCTGGGCGGCGTCGCCGGATGCTCTATGATGGTAAGGAAACATTGGCGGCCTTCATCGCCAGCATCTCCGACGTGGACGACGTCGTCCCCATTCTGATCGCTTTCCAGATCGAATGGAACAAAATGAACCTGCTCATCAACCGGGCCGGGCTGAACGGACGATTGGCGGGCTGGGCCGAAACCGGAGAAGCTGACGCTGCTCTCCGCGAGGAGCTGCGCCAGGCCCTGCGGCTCTCCCCCGCAGAATGGGAGCGCTTAGAGCGTGCGTGGAAACAGGAACTACCCGCGCTGCTGCACGACATCGCCGGCCAACGCAAACGCATGGCCGTCCGGCTGCTGGCCGGCTCTTACGTGGACTATCGCCGGGCGACGCAGCGCTGGTGGCGGCACGTCACCGCCAACGCCCCCCTGGACCTCTACAAGCGGGCCGTTTATTTCGTTTCCAGCAACACCCACAGTTTGGTCAACATGCTCACCGGCTTTGCCCAGCGTCACGAGAAAACGCTCCTGCGCTATTTGGAGACCGCCGCCGATCCCCAACTCCGGGCGGAAGCTGACCGCATTCGACAGGGTGAGGTTCCCAGCAGCTGGTCTAATTTCCTCTACTATATCCTCAAAAAATACCTGAGCACGCCGGAAGGGCATCCGCTGCTCGAAGAACGCCGGGCCTATGAGTTGGCGCACGGGATCACTCGCATCCCCAGCAGCCAGACCTTCGATCTGGAAGCCCAGGTGATCGAGCTCTCGCGGTTGAACCCGGAGGCGGTTGATTCCCGCTTGCAAGACCTTCCCCTGGCGCGGTTGGCCGAAAGTCAGGCGGTGATCCTGAACATTGATTACCCATTGGGCTTCGCGGCCTACCATTTGCTCTCGCGTGTGGCTGCCAGCGTCGGCGAACTGCGTGGACTTTACATGATCGGCAAAGCGGCCACTCTCAACGCACGCATCGGTGACGTGCTGATCCCCAACGTCGTCTACGACGAGCATTCCCACAACACGTACCTGCTCAACAATATCTTCCGCGCCGCCGATGTCGCCCGGTACCTGGTCTACGGTGACGTCTTGGACAATCAACGGGCAATCACCGTGCGCGGCACCTTCCTCCAGACCGAATCGTACATGAAGGGGTTCCTCGATGCCGGCTATACCGACGCTGAGATGGAGGCCGGGCCATATCTCTCCGCGGCTTACGAATTTATCCGCCCTCGCCGTTACCCCATCAACGAACTGGTCAACCTCTACCGCAGCCCCTTCGAGATCGGCATTTTGCACTACGCTTCAGACACCCCCATCAGCAAAGGGCAGAACTTGGGCACGCGGAACCTTTCGTATTACGGGATGGATCCGACGTATGCCACCACCGTGACCGTGCTGCGCTGTATCCTGACGTCGTGCAGTCGGGTAGTCGGGTAGTCGCAATAGCTGTGGCCGGTCTCCTGACCGAGCCACTTATGGTTCCTGGCTTACAATTGGATGATGAGTCTCCTGAAAAAAGGTTAAGAATAAACGCAAAGACGCAAAGGCGCAGAGAAAAATTACCACAGAGTTTAGTATTTTTGAAGTAAAAGTGTGTTGTATGATAGACCTCGGAGGTCTGAAATAATCTTTGCGTCTCTGCGTCTTTGCGTTAGGAATAAGACTTTCTGCAGGAGAGCCGCTGATTTGTTTACACAATTTGCGCTGGCGGGCACGGTCTGGAGACCGGCCCGAGCTTGGTTATTGTGAAAATCTCAGTGCTGTGGGCACTGTCTGCCCACACCTACGGTCTGCGGTGAGGGCTTTCATAGGAGATCGCTCATGAAAGGTAATTACGTTGGACAATCGCTTCCTCGCATTGACGCGCGAACCAAAGTGACCGGCACAGCCCCCTATCCCGGCGATTTCAGCATGGAGGGGCAACTGATCATGAAGGTGCTCTTCGCCGGACGACCGCACGCCCGCGTGGTCAGCATTGACACCCGCGAGGCCGAGCAAGTCCCCGGCTGCGTGGCCGTCTTCACCGCGGCGGATGTGCCGGTCAACGAGTATGGCCTGCAATACCCCGATCAGCCCGTGCTCTGCGGGCCGGGGGGTGACAAGGCCGGCGCCGACATCGTCCGCTTCGTGGGCGACCAGGTCGCCGTCGTCGTGGCGGAGACAGCAGCGGCCGCCGTGCAAGCACGCGAGCTCATCACCGTGGAATACGAGGACCTGCCCGTCGTCACCGATCCCCGCGCGGCGTTGCAGCCTGACGCGCCGCGCCTGCACCCGCCGTACCCCGGCATCACCATCCACCCGGAGCTGGTTTACGAGGGCAACATCGTCTCCCGACACCGCATCCGCCGGGGCGACGTGGACGCTGCCTGGGCCAACGCTGCCGTCATCGTGGAAACGGAGTACGAAATCCCCGGCCAGGAGCACGCCTTTCTCCAGCCTGAAGCGGGACTGGGTTACATTGATGAGGAGGGGCGGGTGACGGTCGTGGTCAGCTCGCAGTGGGCGCACGAGGACCGGCACGAGATCGCTCATGCCCTGGGATTGGAGGAAGAGCAGGTGCGCGTCATCTACCCGGCCATCGGTGGCGCGTTTGGCGGCAAGGAGGATATGTCCGTCCAAATCATCCTGGCCTTAGCCGCCTGGAAGCTCCGCCGTCCGGTGAAAATCGTCTGGTCCAGAGAAGAATCCATCGTCGGGCACCACAAGCGGCACCGCGTTTTCGCGCGCGCCCGCTGGGCCGCCGACGGCGAGGGGCAACTGCTGGCCGCCGAGACGAAGATCGTCGCCGACGCGGGCGCGTACACCTACACCACCAACAAGGTGCTGGGCAACCTGGTGCTGACCGTCAACGGCCCGTACCGGATTCCCAATGTCAAGACTGAGGTGCTCGGCGTCTACACCAACAACATCCCCGGGGGCGCGTTCCGGGGATTCGGCGCGCCGCAGGGCAATTTCATCGCGGAATCGCAGATGAACAAACTGGCCGAGGCGCTGGGTCTGGACCCGGTGGAATTTCGACTACGCAACCTGGTGCGCGCCGGCGAACCCATGCCGTGGGGCAAACCTCTTCCCGACGACGCTCGTGGGTTGACAGACACCCTCATCGCCGCCGCCGAAGCCGTCGGTTGGCGCAAGAGCGACACGGGGTGGGTGGCTCCCCGGAGCGCAGCCCGTCCCGGCGATCCCCCGGCCCTCCAGCGCGGCACCGGCATCGCGTTAGGCGTCAAGAATGTCGGCTTCTCCTTTGGCTACCAGGAGAACGCCTGGGCGGGCATCGAATTGCGCGGCGACGCGGAGATCGCTGAGGCGCGCGTCTACGCGGCCAGCTCCGACGTGGGGCAGGGAACGCGCACCGTCATCCGTCAAATGGCGGCGGAGGCGTTGGAGCTGCCCATCGAAAAAGTACACGTCGAGGCGACCGATACCGCCATCACCGGCAGCTCCGGCTCCTGTTCGGCCTCGCGCATGACTTTCATGATCGGCAACGCTATCCGGGGCGCGGCAGCGGCGGCCCTGGAGAAATGGCATGACGAGGAGCGCCCGGCCCAAGCCGACTTCACTTACCTGGCCCCCAAGACCACGCAGATTGATCCGGAGACCGGCTACGGGCACCCCAACTTCTCCTACGGCTACGTCGCTGTGGCGGCAGAGATCGCCGTGGATACCGAAACCGGCGCGCTGCATTTCCCTTGTCTCGTCTGCGCCAACGATGTGGGGCAGGCTATCAATCCCCGTATGGTCGAAGGGCAGATCGAGGGCGGTGTGATCCAGGGATTGGGCTGGGCCACCACGGAGAATTTCATCGAGAAGGATGGCCGCCCGCTCACCACTACGTTGAGCACCTACCTCATCCCTACCATCGCCGACATCCCTGACGAGGTGCAGGCCATCATCATTGAGAACGCGGAACAGCACGGGCCGTGGGGGGCGCGGGGCATGGGCGAGATGCCCTTCATTCCGGTGGCTGCTGCCGTCCACCACGCCCTGCGCAACGCCACCGGCATCTGGTACAACCGTTTCCCTGTCACCGTTGAGCGCGTGCTGCGTGGGTTGAAGGGGAAGTAGGGGAGTTAGGTGTGAGGAGTAAGGAGTTAGGAAAGAGGAGTGAGGAGCAGGCAAGGAAATTCGGCTCTTTGGGAATTCGCGTGGTCGAGTTAAAATTAACCACGGATTTCACGGATTAGCACGGAAAAGAGTAAAAAATCAGTGTAATCCGTGGTGAAAAATTCACGTCTCAGCACACCCACCATGCAAAGTCCCAGAGACCCAAAAGATATAATGACCTTCAAGCGCAAATATGGCCTACGTTCAGAAACCTTTTACGCAAACTACGCGAGTGGTGAAGAACCATGCAAAGACGAATATCCTACAGAACCAGGTCCGCCAGACAGCGTTTCCGTATCTGGCAGAGACGGTATCACAACGCCGAAATGGTCCGCCAGGCCGAAGTCCTGCCCTTGCACCGGGATATGGTGACGTTGCTCACATTTGTGCGCGATAACAAAGTTGCCGGCACGCAAATCTTATCCGGGTTTATCCGCGTATCTGCGGTTGGAGCGTCCTTGGGAGTATAATGTTAACAGTAATTACATGTAAAGGAGGCGCATTATGTTATCCAACGTAACGTCTGAAACATTGACAACGATGAAAGGCGAACTTCAGGGATGGATTCGGGAGGTGGTGCGCGAAGTGCTGCATGAGGAATTCAGGGCCTGGGGCCGCAGGGAGAGAGAAACCGGTCTCTTCGAGGTTGTTGCCCCCCCCCAGGGTACTTTGGGGGACGTGTTGGAGCATGAGTTTTTTGGCATGTGGCGAGAGCGCACTGATTTGCCTGCTAGCCCGGCTTTGGCGCGGACATTGCGCGCTCAAGCATGGGAGCGCGCGATATGAGATTCTTGGATACCGATGTATTGATTGATTTCCAACGGGGTTTACCGGCCGCTGCCGCGTGGTTGCGCGATGATGCGACGCAAAGGGTTGCACTGCCAGGTATCGTAGCTATGGAACTCGTGGTAGGGTGCCGGAACAAGGACGATCTGCGGATTACTCAAGCATTTTTGAAGCGTTTCAACGTCGTGTGGCCTGATGCCCAGGATATGCAATACGCTTATGAATTGCTGGCGACGTATCGCCTGGCGTATGGCGTGGGGATTCCAGATTGTCTGATTGCAGCGATGGCGCTACATCGAGATATGCCTTTGCTGACATTCAACTGGAAGCATTATCAGATGTTTCCTGATCTGGTTGTACAGGCACCCTATACGAGGAATGTGTGAAATAAATGCAGATGCATGCAAACTTTATCAGTGTTAATCCACGTGCATCTGCGGTTAGC
>JAUWHU010000134.1 GCA_030605705.1 Thermoflexia bacterium
CGCTGGGTCGAGCCTGGTTACCTTGTCACCAACGGCCCGTACGTGATGGATGAGTGGGTCCACTTTGACAGCATGGTCCTGGTCAAGAATCCCCACTTCTATGACGCCGACACCGTGCAGATCGAGCGCATCGAAATGGTGATGATCACCGAGGCCTCCACGGCTATGGCCATGTACGAGAACAACGAGCTCGATAACACTGGCCCACCGTTGGAGGAGATGGACCGCATCAAGGCCGATTCTGTCCTCAGCGAGGAGCTGGATATCCGGTCAGTCTTGTGTACCTACTACTATGGCTTTACCAACAACAAGCCGCCCTTTGACGACCCGTTGGTACGCCGGGCCTTCTCGGCAGCTGTTGACCGCGTTAGCTTGGTCGAATACGTGACTAAGGGTGGGCAGATCCCGGCCAACACCTTTGCCCCGGAGGGCATTTTCGGCAACGTTGCTGAAGATCCCGATGTCGCCCCGTGGGCTCTGGACCCCGAGCTGGGCAAGCAAAAAGCCCAGGAATGGCTGGCTGAGGCCGGCTACCCCAACGGTGAGGGCTTCCCCGTGGTGACGCTGATGCACAACACCAGTGAGGGCCACCGCTCCATCGCCGAGGCCATCCAGGCTATGTGGCGCGAGACGCTCAACGTCGAAGTCGAAGTCACCAACCAGGAGTGGGGCGTCTACCTGGAGACCCTCAAGAACAGTACCCCGCTTGCAGACGCGCCGCACATCTGGCGTCTGGGCTGGTGCGCCGACTATGCCGACAACAACAACTGGGTGCATGAGGTGTTCAACAACACGGAAGGCGCGAACCGTCTGCGTCGTGGTTGTGTGGACGAGACCTGCACTGAGGTTGAGGAGCTTGAGTTTGACCTGCTCACCAAGCAGGCCGGCGCGGAGCAGGATCCGGAAGTGCGCCTGGAGCTGTACCGGCAGGCCGAAAAGATCCTGGCTGAGGAAGAGGCCGCTTACATTCCGATCTACTACTACAGCGGCGTGAACCTGAACAAGCCCTGGCTGACCCGCACGTACCAGAAGCTCGGTGGGCAGCACTGGGACAAGTGGACGATTGACTGGGCGGCCAAGAAGGCGGCCACCGAGTAAATCTCTCCATCGTCGAGTTTGAAAGCCATGCAGTCCTCCTTGTGGGAACTGCATGGCCTTTCTTAAAAGCCGATCAATTGTAACGCTCAACCTGTTGGTGGGGCACTTTTTAGCGCCGTCTGTTCCACGGCGACACTTACGGCGACATTTATGGGGAGGTAAGCATGATTCAGTATATTGTCCGGCGTTTTCTTGCGTTTATTCCCGTGCTACTGGCCGTGACCGTCTTTACTTTCGTTCTGGTAAGAGTCATTCCTGGAGGACCCTTCGATCGCATCGGTGACAAGACCTTGCCGCCAGAAATCGTGGCCAATTTGGAGGCCAAGTATCACCTGGACCAGCCGGTGTGGCGGCAGTATCTGGAGTATCTGTGGAACCTGGCCCACTTTGACCTGGGTCCTTCCTTCAGCTATCGCACCCAGACGGTGAATGATATTATTGCCGGGTCGCTTCCGGTTTCCGCTCAGTTGGGGGCCATGTCTATGTGTCTGGCGTTGATCATTGGAATCCCGTCCGGGTGTTTATCTGCCCTGAAGCACAATAGTATGATTGATTACGGGAGCACATTTGCCGCCATTCTGGGCCGTTCTATCCCCAGCCTGGTGATGGGGCCGGTATTGATCTGGCTCTTTGCCTTAAAACTGGGATGGCTTCCCGTCGCCCGTTGGCAGGGGCCAGCGTATTGGGTTCTGCCGGTGGTCACGCTGGGCAGCGGCCTCTCGGCCGGCATTGCTCGCCTGACCCGGGGCAGCCTATTGCAGGTTATGCAAGAGGACTATATCCGCACCGCTCGAGCCAAAGGGTTGCGCGAAGCAGTCGTGGTCATGCGGCACGCGCTAAAGAACAGCCTGATTCCCGTGGTCACGATTCTGGGACCCATGCTGGCTGCTGTTTTGACTGGCACTTTTGTGGTGGAGCAGATATTTGGTATTCCAGGGCTGGGCAAACACTTTGTGACCAGCATCGGAAACCGTGACTATCCGGTGGTGCTGGGGGTGACCTTGCTATACGCGCTGTTCCTGGTCGCCGCCAACCTGATGGTAGACATCACCTACGCCTGGCTGGATCCACGAATTCGTTATGAATGATCGGCCGGGATAGATATAATCTTGCGTAGGGGCGGGTCTCGTAGCTGCCCTTCGCCACAGGGTAGGACAACCTTATTTAGGAGAGAAAATATGAC
>JAUWHU010000373.1 GCA_030605705.1 Thermoflexia bacterium
GCGAATATGTTGTAGATGTCATCCCAACGGTCGAGATACTGCTCGAAGGTGAGATAGAGCACTCGCCCCACACTGGCCTTGTCGCCGGATTTGGGTTTCTGGCGACAGTCGTAGACTGCAAACTCCTCAAAGTCGGTAAGGATGCTCAACGGCAATTTCGCGCTCCAAGCATAGCGGCGCAACTGGTACGCCGGGCCGATGTCGCCCTTGACCCATACCGCCGGCTTTTTAGCCTCCAGGACAAATTTACGCGCGCCGCCGAGGCGGAAGCTGTAATCGGGTGCGCGCACCTCGCCGCCGGTCTTGAGAGCCGCTTCGTGAACCACCTCTTTGTACTGCTCGGCATAACCCTGCGCGTTACGCATATCCCAACCGAGGGCCGCGAAGAGGGGATCAATGAACTCGATGCGCGCACGGGCTTCTTTGTATTCAGCGCGCTTGTACACCTCGAAGTTACGCCGGAAACGCTCCACCAATTCTACGACCTGGTCGGGTGCGGTCATTTTTGCTCCTATGGAAATAAACGTTACGGGTTGAAAGCCTTGCCGCAATCGAGATTGGGCCAGCCGCAGGTGAAATGCAGGTGGGGAACGTCGCGCAACAGACCCAATGGTCTGCGAAAAGTCCCACGTCCAGTTCTGTAGCGGGGGCGGGTCGGTTGCCCGACCCGCCCACCGTAACTTGGGCGGCAAGATCAATGTAGGAGCGAGTCGCGCACTCGCCAGTGTGAAAACCAGAAATAGATCGAGACAACTCAAAGTGTAAAACAGAGTGCCCCGGAGCCACTCCTACCGCACAACGAGCGGCAGATAAATTTCATACCCCATGGGTGCGGGAGGCAAAGCTCGTTGCTGAGGAGCGCCCTGACTATTTGGTAGAACCGGCGGCTCAAGCGGATCTTTAGCCAGGGGCGATGTGGTAACTTGCATTGCAGTAGTACCAACACCGAGTCCATATCGCGCCGTGGTATAGCCATACACCGCAACTGTATAAAGATCGGTGGATGGGGCAATGATCGAGACAGTATCAATCGCAGTACCCTCGTTATTGCTGCAGCCTAACCAGCCACTTGAATCCCCTATGCAGAGATCCGGATCGCCAAGAACGGGCGTCACTTGAGCGGAAAGCGTTTGTCCAGCGCTTCGCCAGTAGCCGTACATCTGAATTTGTCCCTGGTTGATGCTGATAGCTGGGGGGATAAAATTTAGCCAAATCTCTTTACCCACAGGCGAGATATTCCCGGCCCGGTCCGCAGCCCAGGCTACCAGGTTTTTCACGCCAGGATGCCATGTCAACGTCCAGCCGTGGGACATTGGCGTGCCTGTGTAATCCAGCCATCCAGATTCTGCTACTCGTACCCACTCGCCGAGGTTCGCATTCCAATCAAATTCCATGATGTAGATCCAGCCGACGCCTGTGCCGCCTTCATTATCGGATGCGCTGATGGATAGGGTCACATTTTGTGTAGACACGTCCGTTGCGCCGCTAATGGAAAAGCTATCCACCGTAGGTGGGATCAGGTCGAGGGCCGGGGGTAGCACCCACACCGAGCGGTGGACGGTCACAGGTGTAGCCGCGTTCACCCGGGCGTAGATATCGTGAAAGCCCTCGGCGTTGGGCGTCCAGGTGATGCTGGTGGTGGAAGTGTATGCGTTGGGGGGCAAGGTGACGATTGTACCCGTGCCGAGCAGCGTTCCCCCGGCGTCAGGATCGCCATCGTAAAAATCTACATCAATGTTCGTCAAATCGGCGCTGCCCCCCGCCCGGTGGACGACCAGTCCCATTTGTGTTGCCTGGTAGGTGCGCGGGGCAGTAGGGCCGGTCCATAATTCGTCGCTGTATCCATAGAGTACATCGGCGCTGGGGTCAACCACCTGGTAGGCGTTCGCGAGGGTCGCCTGCCCGCCATCGGGATTCGCAACGCTTACATGGTAGCTGCCAGCGTCCAACCCGGCTGGTATTATGGCCTGAAAGTGTGTCGAACTGAGTTGGGTCGCGCTCAACGGTATGGTCGTCGGAACCGGGGTCGTTTGCACCAGGCTGAGAATGGCATCCACATCCAGGTTTTCCCCATACACGTTGACCTCATTAACCCAATCGGAGCGACCCTGGTGGGGGCGTACTTCATCCAGGCTGACTGCTTCAGGTACCTGGAAGCTCATCAAGCCTCCAGCGCCCGCGGCAATATAAAGCGCCCCATCAGAAATTACCATCCCCTGAGCGTCTTCCGGCAAGATATATTCGGCGGTGACGGTGGGGCTGATCGGATTCGAGACATCCAGCATTTTCAGCGTGGTTTCAAATTGCGTGGTCTGAACGTACACATACCCTTCCAGGGCAGCCACGTTGGAACTGATCGCCTTATCGTAGAAACCGACTTCGGTAGGCGTTCCGGGGTTGGAAATGTTGATGACCCGCAGACCGTTCCACCCAGCGGACAGGTAAGCGTGATGCCCGGCAACTGCAACCCCTGATACGGCGCCACTGGGCTTGAAAGAACCACTCTCCGAGGGATTTGTGGGGTCGGTCACGTTGATGACACGCAGCCCTTCTGCGCCGTCAGCAAGATAAGCGTAATTTCCGGCAACAACCACGTCGTAAGCATTCCCGCTTGTATCGAGGATACCTGCTTCAGAAATGGCGGCAGGATTGCGAATATCCAACACCCGCAGCCCACTCGCACAATCGGCTATGTAGGCATAGTCTCCGGCAATGCTAATTTTTTTTGGTTCAGTCAGATCGGTGTAGGTGCTCACCGGCGCCGGACTTGCGGGGTTGCTGACGTTGAAAACGTGCAACTGCACCCCATCAGCTACAAACAGGTATTCCCCCGACATAGCCAGCGATACCTCACTATGACTCCAACTTCTCGCATAGTGATTGTCAATGACCCAAGTGCTGGGGTCAGAAATGTCCAGCGTGTAGAAATCTTTGTTACGATCGCC
>JAUWHU010000514.1 GCA_030605705.1 Thermoflexia bacterium
GACTTGGCGTGGTAAGTGCCACGCGACGTAAATTTTTCACCACAGATTACACGGATTACACTGATTTTTTACTTTTTTCCGTGCTAATTCGTGAAATCCGTGGTTAATTTTAACTCGACCACGCGAATTCCCAAAGAGCCATTTTTCTCTGCGCCTTTGCGTCTCTGCGTTTATTTTAACCTTTTTTTCAGGAGACTCATTATTCTATCCCCAAGATAAGTCAGTGACTGGTGATTGGGGACTGGTTGCCGGGCGTCGGGTTCAGTAGACGCTACAAATCACCGAATCACGAATTACAAATCACGAATCACGTAGTCAATTTAACGGATGCGTTTGCGGAAGAACAAGCCGGTTTCCTGCCCCGGCCAGTAGACATCCTGAAAGCCACAGACGACGAAATGATGCTTGCGGGCAAAGGCTATCGCCGGTTTGGCTTTGAGCGGACATTCTAAGATCAATTGCTCCACGTCTTGCCGCAAGGCCCACGCGGTCGCGTGTTGCAGGAGTCGCCCGGCCACTCCTCTGCGCCGGTGTGCCAGGGCTACGACCAGATCGCTAATACGCGCTTGCCGGTGCTCGACTTCCAGCACCAGCGTCAGGTACCCCAGGATTTTGGAGCGCTCGGTCGCTACCCAGAAGCCATCGCGGCGTTGCCAGGCACGCAGGTGTTCCTCAGGCGTGAGGAGTGGCCTGATCTGCTGACGGCGCGGCAGACGCACCTCGCGGAAGTGCATCCCCCATTCACTATCCCCATGCAGCTCTTCCATTTGCCAGGCCACATCGGTCTCGTAGCCGGCGTCCAATGCCAGGCAAGTTTTCCAGTCGTCGTTGCGAGCTGAGCGAATCCGCACTAAAGCCTCCCCGTATCTTTTCAATCTTGATCACCCGATTAAAGTGATTCGATGGTTCGTAATTCGTGATTCGTAATTTGTGATTCTCTTGAGGCGTTGTGCCGCTGAGACGCTGCAACGCTGACACGCTGAGACGCACCAATCCCTAATCACTATCTAATATACAGCGGGATGATGCAATTCGTGGTGTTCCCGTAAACATCCACCGCCACCAGTCGGAAGCGATAGGGGCCTCCGGATGGATAGCTTTGTGGATTGGAGATGTCCCAGTAGCCCAAGATGCCGTTTTCGACAGGTGTATCGAACTGTTGGATGAAGTTCAGCGTGTCCGAGCCGGGGAACTGCACCTCAAACTTGTAATAACCGAAGGAGTTGATCGTCGCCGTTCCCCGTATCTCCACTATACCGGAGACCGTCGCAGCGGCTGCCGGGGCGATGATCTGCACATCCGGCGAAGGGCAACTCGGCGGCTCGGCGGTCGGCAACGGCATGGAGGTGGGCGTCGCGGTCGGTGTGAGCGTCTCCGTGGGCGACTCAACCGGCGTGAGCAGCGGTGTAGTCTCCGGCGTGATCCCCACCGCGACGGTGAGCGTCGGTGACGGGGTGATGGTTGGCGTGGCCGTCGCCGTCGGCTGAGGGGTCAGCCCCGCCTCAAGCGTCACCGTTCCCGTTTCCGACGCCGGTAAAGTGGGGACGATGTAGTGACCGACCAGGAAGACCATGCCTCCCAGCGCCAGGAAAAGCACCGCGACCGCCCAGGCGCGCCGGCCCTGCTGTTGGGCGATTTCCCTTTCCAAGGAAAATTGCGCCATTTCGCGCTTGCGCCGAGCCGATAGCGCCGTCGCAGCATAACCAACCGCGCCGAGCAGGCAGACCAGGTAGAGCAATATCGCTTGCTGGGCAAGCCATTGTAACACTATATTCATGGCGTGTGCGCCGGTTCCTTAAAAAGAGACGGAGGTGAGTATGCCCCGGATGATGGTCTCCAAACGCGGCACGAGGAGCTTGCCGGCTTCCAATACCTCCTCATGATCAGGCGGCGGTGAACCGGCCTCGCCGGAGAGGGTGTTGCTGATCCCCGAAAGCCCCAAAACCCGCATCCCGCCGTGACGCGCTACGGTCACTTCGGGGACGGTGGACATGCCCACGGCATCGGTCCCGAAGATCCGCAGGAGACGCACATCAGCGGGGGTCTCGAAGCTCGGGCCAGACAGACAGATGTACACCCCTTCGTGGTGAGGGATGCCCGCCTGCCGGGCAATTTCCAGCGCCCGCCGGCGCAGTTCCGGGTCGTAGGCATCGTTCATGCTGGGAAAACGCGGCCCGAATTCGGCGATGTTGGGGCCGTGTAAGGGGTTCTGTCCCGCCATGCCCAGCAAGTTAATGTGATCGTGGATGATCATGACATCACCGGCGTGGTAGGTCCTGTTGATCCCGCCGGCGGCATTGGTCACGATGAGCAGCTCCACGCCCAAGACCTGCATCACCCGGATAGGGAAGCCGATCTGGCCCATGGAGTACCCTTCGTAGAAATGGCCCCGCCCCTGCATGACCATCACGGCCTGTCCTTCTAAGGTCCCCAGCACCAGCCGGCCTACGTGGCCCTGGACGGTGGAGACGGGGAAGTCGGGGATTTCATCGTAAGGGATGTTGGTCGCGTTCTCAACCGAGTCGGCCAGGGCGTTGAGACCTGAGCCTAAGATCAAACCCACTTTGGGTTGCAGCTTGGTGCGCTGCCGAATGGCGGCGGCAGCTGCTTGAAAATCCTGCATGGTGAAAAACTTTGTCGTCATGGTGTCTCCTGTTTGTCAAGTTTACCTTCTGCCTCACGGGTGAAGGCGCGAGGATGTGCCTGATCGTAGGCGGCGCGTTTGCGCCGGCTCGATACCTCGGTGTAGATCTGAGTGGTGGTGATACTGGCGTGTCCCAGGAATTCCTGGACTTCGCGGAGTTCCGCGCCCCCCTCCAGCAGATGGGTGGCGAAGGTGTGGCGCAGCGTGTGCGGCGACACCTGGTTCTCCAGCCCCGCGTTCTGGGAGCACTGTTGGATAATGAACCACAGCCCTTGCCGGGTGAGAGGTTGGCCCTCACGATTGAGGAAAATCGTGGATTCGCCAGCGTGGTGTAGCAGGAATGGTCGCCCGGTCTCGATGTAACGTTTCAGTGAGTTCTGCGCCCGGATATGGAGTGGGACCACGCGCTCTTTGTCGCCCTTGCCCACGCACCGCAATGTCCCCTCGGTGAAATTTACGTCTCCGATCTGCAATGTGATAACCTCGGTCGCCCGCAGGCCGGTAGCGTAGAGAACTTCTAACAAAGCGTGGTCGCGCAGGCCGAGAGGTGTCTTGCGGAGGGCTGCCGTCTTTAGCAACTGTTGGACATCCTCCTGGGAAAGTGACTTGGGCAACCGGCGTCCCACCTTAGGCTGGTGCAGCCATTTACTGAGTTCCTGGGAAATGACGTTCTCCGTGAAGAGAAAATGCAGGAAGGAGCGCGTGGTCGCGATTTTGCGGGCGACGGTCGCCGGCTGGTAGTTGCGGTTCTGCAGCATGGCGGCGAATTGTTCCAAGATTTCCGGTGTCAAAGCCTCCCAATCGCTCAACTCCTGCGTCTGGGTGAACCTTTGAAGCTGCCCCAGGTCATTTTTATAGGCGTATAGGGTGTTGGCAGTGTAGCCGCGCTCAAATTCGATGTAGTGTAGGAACTGCTGTAGGTGAGTTTCCATAAATTCCTCAACATCTTAGGGATGTTGCCTCCTATGACAGATTATAGCCCAGCGCGGCAGAGCTGCAAATGTACGAATAGCGAATGATGAATGGCGAATGATGAATGGCAAGCGCGTCCGTGACGCCTGACGTTTGACGAATTGCCCCTCCGCTTGTCATCTGCGCAACATTGGAGTATCATTACAATAACTTACATTGGGACATGGGCATGTTACATACACGCAATATCTATCTCCAAGAAGTTGCATTAGATGAAGCCCGCCAGCGGCTACGGCAAGCGCTGGAGGAGGCGGGCCGCTGGCAACCTCTAGCCGGAGTTGTCCGCGAGAATTATAGATGGTCATTTGCTAATTTATAGATTCGCGATTTTGCTGTGTTATGAGCCGTCGGGGTGGAAATGAGAAAGCCATCAACATAGAATCAGAGGGGAACCCGATTCATGAAAATTATGACAGCAGCCGAAAGAGAGAGTAACCTATGGAGGAAGAATGAACCTAGAGTTTGAATGGGATCCCCCAAAAGCCAAAATCAATCTCCAGAAGCATCAAATCAGTTTTGAAGAAGCCTTCACCATCTTTGATGACCTTCTGTTTATCACTTTTCTGGATGAAGAACATTCGATTGACGAAGAACGCTATATCACGATAGGTTTGTCTCAACGTCAGCGTTTACTGTTGGTAGCACATACTAACTATCAAGGACACATCCGTATCATTAGTGCAAGAAAGGCCACTAGAAATGAGCAAAGATTCTATGAAAAAGGATTATGACGATTACGAGTTACGCGAGGAATATGACTTGTCTAAGTTACCTATAGTGCCCAGGGGTCGCTACGCCCCAGAGCGCAGAATGGGTAAAAATCTGGTGGTATTAGACCCAGATGTGGCGCAAGCATTCCAGAATGATGAGGCCGTTAATGCTGCTTTGCGACTGATTTTGCAAATCACTCAGATACCGCAGAAAGCAGCTACGTAGCCGCCCACCAGGGGCGGCCCCAATTCGTTTAAGACACGCCGAGATGATTTCGCGGCGAGGAACCGGCATGTTGCATACACGCAATATCTATCTCCAAGAAGTAGCATTAGATGAAGCCCGCCAGCGACTACGGCAAGCGTTGCAGGAGGCGGGCCGCTGGCAACCTCTAGCCGGAGAAGCGGTGTCCCTGGACGCGGCTTTGGGCCGGGTGACTGCCGGGCCGGTCTGGGCGCGGCTCTCTTCTCCCCACTACCACGCCTGCGCGATGGATGGCTACGCGCTACGCGCCGCCGACACCACCGGGGCCAGTGACGCGCATCCGGCGCGTCTGCGGGTGGGCGAGCGCGCCGCGCCGGTGGATACCGGCGATCCGCTGCCGCGCTGGGCTGATGCGGTGGTCATGGTGGAGCAGACGCAGCTGGAGGGCGAGGAGCTGGTGCTGCGCGCCCCCCTGGCCCGCTGGCAGAATGTCCGCGCCGTAGGCGAGGATATCGTGGCGACGGAGTTGCTGCTGCCGGCAAACCACCGGCTGCGCCCCGTAGACTTGGGAGCCATCGCCGGTTCCGGTCACGCCACAGTGCTGGTGCGTCGTCGCCCGCGCGTGGCGGTGATCCCCACCGGTGATGAACTGGTCACGCCGCGCCCTGATCCCCGGCCGGGTGAGGTCATCGAATACAACAGCCTCGTGTTAGGCGCACAAGTGGAGACGTGGGGCGGGGAGGCCCTGCGCTTCCCCATCATCCCCGATGACCCCGTTGCGTTGGCCGAGGCGGTGCGCCAGGCCGCCGCGCAGGCCGACCTGATCCTGCTCAACGCCGGCTCGTCGGCAGGACGGGGCGATTACTCTGCGCGGATCGTGCAGGAATTGGGGACGCTGTTGGTCCACGGGATCAACGTGCGCCCCGGCCACCCGGTCGTCATCGGCGCCATCGGCGAGCGGGCCGTGCCGCTGATCGGCGTGCCGGGCTATCCTGTCTCTGCCGCACTCACCGGCGAACTCTTCGTGCAGCCGCTGCTATGTCGTTGGTTAGGACTGCCTTTGCCCCAGCGCCCCATGGTACAGGCGCAGATCACTCGCAAATTGCTCTCTCCCGCCGCCGATGACGAATTCGTGCGGGTGGTAGTGGGCCGGGTCGGGGAGCGCACGCTGGCCGCGCCGCTGGCGCGAGGCGCGGGCGTGCTCACCTCCCTGGTGCGCGCCGATGGCCTGGTCCGCATCCCCCGCTTTTTGGAAGGGTTGGACGCGGGCGACGAGGTGATGGTGGAGCTCTACTGCGCGCCTGAAGAGCTCGACCGCACCATCTTAGCGATTGGCAGCCACGATTTGACGCTCGATCTGCTGTCTCAATTTCTCGCGGAAAAGGAACCTTCTCGGCGGTTGTCCAGCGCGAACGCCGGCAGCCTCGGCGGGTTGCTTGCCCTGCGCCGGGGTGAAGCTCACCTCGCCGGCGCCCATCTGCTGGACCCGGAGACCGGCGAGTACAACCTCGCTTACATCCGGCGCTATCTCCCGCACACGCCGGTGATCGTGGTGACGTTGACCCGCCGTGAACAAGGGCTGATCGTCGCGCGCGGGAATCCTAAAGGCATCCAGGGCCTCGCCGACCTGGCACGCGACGATGTGACTTACGTGAACCGCCAGCGTGGCGCGGGGACGCGCGTGCTGTTGGATTATTTGCTGACCCAGGCGGGAATCACCGCCGGACAGCTACGGGGCTACGACCGCGAAGAGGTCACCCACCTGGCGGTGGCGGTGGATGTGGCGACGGGTTTGGCCGATTGTGGTATGGGAGTGCGCGCAGCGGCGGAGGCGTTAGGGTTGAGTTTCATCCCGCTGACCTGGGAACGCTATGACCTGATCGTGCCACGGCACATCTGGGATGGCGAGTTGCTGTCGCCGCTGCGGGAACTGCTGGCGGATGCGGAATTTCGCGCTGCGGTGGCCTCCTTGCCCGGCTACGATCCCACCGAGATGGGCGAGTTGATTGAAGAGAATGACGAATGAAGAAATGGCAAATGAGCAAATGACAAAGGCGTGTTTTGGTATCTGCTTCGAAAATAAGTTAGTGACTGGTAACTGGTGATTAGTGGGTGCGCCCCAGTGTTTCAGCGTCCCAGCGTTGTAGCGACTGCTCCGAAAATAAGCCGGCTTGTAGTAGGCGAATCCCGTGGGCCGTTGGCCTCGCAGACCATAAGACACGGCCCTAAGGGGCCTTAGCACCGAGGGTCTGCCAACCGTTGGCCCTGGGCCATGGCATCGCCGTGATTCGGGCGACAGACACATACGATGAAGTAGGAGGGTTACATGAGCCGCAATCAGAAGGTAATGCTGGCAATCTTGGCATTGGTAGATGTGGTGGTGATCGCCGTCCTGATAGGTACGGTTGTCCGGGGAATGCAGCAGCAGCCATTGCAAGTGATGGCGCTCCCGACGCTGGCGGCCCGTGCCACTTCCGTCGAGATTCCGACGTGGACGCCGACTCCGCTCTCCACACCGGTACCTACCCTGCTGCCCCGTCAGACCAGGACGCCCCGCCCGACCCGCACCCCCTTCCCCACTTCCACTCCCACGCCTGTGCCCACACCGGGGCCGGTGGTGCTGGTCAACCCGGATTTTGACATGTTGATGCCCAATCGCATCCCCGGTTGGCAATGGGATGCTTTTGTCAACTACCGGCCCGGAGACAATTACGACGCCCACAGCTCGTATGCCGAGCCGCTGTTCGCGGCGTCTGATGATCCCGTGCGTAACATCAACGGCTCCACGCTCAAGATCGAGACCATGCGTTGGGTCAAGTTCCGTGCCTGGGTTCGCCAGACGGTGAGCGTGACGGCGGGTAGCACCGTCTACTTCCAGGTCAAGGCGAATGCGTTCTCTTCCATTGAGAAGCTGAGACTGGGGGCGGGCGTGGACCTCACCGGTGTGGATGATTGCAGCAGGGCCAAGTGGGGGGAGGTCACCATCAACCAGGATGACGGGGTGGTGACGATCACTTCGCCCCGCGTAGTGGTGGGCCAGAATGGTCAGGTGACAGTTTGCCTTTTCGCCGAGCCGAATTACCCTGATGTGAATAACGCAGCATTTTTCGATCAGGCGGTTCTCATCGCAGCGCCGCCGCGCCCTTAGGCATTTAACAATCAAGTCCTGGCATAAAAAACAAGAATTTTCCCACGGAGCGTAGTATGGGCAGGCAGTGCCCATTGACACAGAGAGCGCAGAGATTTTCTTCTTTGTTTTTCTCGGCGTTCTCAGCGTTCTCTGCGGTAA
>JAUWHU010000102.1 GCA_030605705.1 Thermoflexia bacterium
GACTTGGCGTGGTAAGTGCCACGCGACGTAAATTTTTCACCACAGATTACACGGATTACACTGATTTTTTACTTTTTTCCGTGCTAATTCGTGAAATCCGTGGTTAATTTTAACTCGACCACGCGAATTCCCAAAGAGCCAAATGTTTTAACCGCGATTTCCAAATCGCGCCACCTAAAACTTGCAGGTTTGCGGCTTTGCTGTCCTCCCAAATTCTGTACGTGCCCAGCGGTGAATGTGAATTGGGTACACGAAAGCCGGGTAATGTGCTGAATCACCCGGCCCTCAAGGGCCTAATACGGCCCCTACGATAGCGCGCCTGCCGCGCAAGAATGCAGCGCCGTTCAGCGGACGCTTACCGGCCATCTGCAGCTGTAATAGCAGCAGCGCCCCTTCAGCCGTCGCCACTGCCGGCAGATTTTGCCACACGCAGACCGTGCCCAGCTCCGCAGACGGACACTCAAACTCCCGCAGTGCCCTGGACCGCAGGATCTTCAAACGTTGCTCTCCCCACAGCGTGTAAGCGCCGGGCTGCGGAGCGCAGGCGCGCACCTGCCGCGCCAGTTCCTCCGCCGGACGTCCCCAATCCAATGCGGCGGCTTGCTTGGATAAGCGCCGCGTCATCGTGATTCCTTGCTGGGGTTGAGGCTGCAGACGCAAGTTCCCGGCAAGATATTCGGGCAGGATTTCCATGAGCAGTTCAGCGCCCAGCTGCGCCAGTCGCTCCTCCAGTTCCCCCGCCGTCTCTTCAGGTTCGATGGCGACCTCGCGCTTAGCAAGGAGCGGCCCCGTGTCCAATCCCGCATCGAGCTGCATAATTGTCACGCCGGTGACAGCGTCCCCGGCCAGGATGGCGGCCTGGATCGGCGCAGCACCGCGCCAACGCGGCAGGAGCGAAGCGTGGACGTTAAGCACACCGTAGCGGGGGATCTCCAGCACCGCCGGCGGCAGAATCTGCCCGAAAGCTGCCACGACGATCAAGTCCGGCAACCAGTCGCGCACCCGCTCCACGGCCGCAAGCCGCTTCAGCCGTTCCGGTTGGCAAACGGGAATACCCTCCGCCAGCGCCAGCTGCTTGACCGGCGACGCGAGCAGACGACGACCCCGCCCCGCCGGACGATCTGGCTGCGTCACCACCCCGACAACCGGATAGCGCGCGCACAGCATCTTCAGCGAGGGGAGGGCAAATTCTGGCGTTCCCATAAAGACGATACGTGGTTCCACAACAGTATTGTAACATAAGGCAAAAAAGGAGCAAGCGCGTGGGGCTAAAGCGAGTCAGGAATGAGGAGTGAGGAAAGAGGGAAAACGAGAAAGATGGTAGGGTTGAGACGCTGGGACGCTAAGCCGCTGGGCCGCTGAGACGCTGCACCGCCCCCACTCACCAGTCACCAGTCGCTAACTTGTGGTTGCGCCAGACGGCACTTTGTGGTATTATGGCATGGTAGACCTCGAAGGTCTGAGATAGGCCGGCCTGAACAGTCACCTCATTTGAACTACGCACGCATCATATTCGCAGAGGGAAAAATCGGGATGAGAAGCAAGACCGGGGAACAATTATTCGGAGCACTGGCGCAGCTCTGCCAACGCAGCGGGGAACTTCCCTGGCAGGAACTGCTTGAGGCCGGACTGGCTCTATTCGTTCAGGCCGTAGGGGCCTCCGAGGGGAGCGTGGCCCTGCTGGACGAGCAAGGACAGCCCCTGGTCTGCCTTCCCACGGAGGCGACGCTTTCAGCCGATCTCTGCGCCGCATTGCGTGATCCGCCCTCTCCCTGGTTGAAGCACCTGCGCCGGCGAGAATTCTCGCCCCTACCCTTGCCGCCATCGAGTACAGCGTGCTGGCTGTTGCCCTGCCCCTGGTCTGACGCCATCCCGTCGGCGATCATGGCCTTCGGCGCTGTGGCAACGCCCCTGCCCCAGGATATTCTGGAACAGGCTACGGCCCTTGCTGCTCCCCTCTTCCGCAACGCACGGCTGCACCGGCAGATGGAACAGGAAGAGCAATCGCACAGCGCACAGAGCCATATTTCTGCCGCAGGCCGACAAGAACCTTCATCCCCAGAGCCATCTGACATTCTGGCACATCTCGCTACAGCAGCGCGGCAAGTTTTGGGAGCCGAGCACTTAGCCATTCTCTACCGTGACCGTGATGGCGGGCAACAGCTGATAGGATACCCTGCCGGTCTGGATTTTCTACAACAGGTTGAGCGCCAACAACCCCCAGATCGGCCCCTACAGCTCGTGGATGCCTGGGAGGCCTCGCCCGCGCTTGCCGAAATTGCCAAACGAGAGGAGTTCCATACCGTGCTGCTCCTGCCGCTACGAATGGGAGAGCAAACGGTCGGCACAGTCTTCTTGGGCCGCGACCGAACCCAGCCTTTCACAGAAGCGGAATTTGCCCTGAGTAAGAATCTGGCGCAGCAAACCGCCTGGGCCTTGAAAGGGCTTTCTTCCCTCCAGGCAAGCCAACGGAGAGAGGCCGGTCTGGAACAGCTCAATGCAGTCATCACCGCCGTCAACAGCCTCAGCGATCTCGGCGCCATCTTGCGCACCGGTCTGGCATCCGCCCTGGAAATCGCGGGGATGGATCAGGGCGGTATCTATCTCTGGGATACCCGGGAGAACGTGCTGCGTCTTCAGACACAGCACGGACTGACCCCGGAGAACATCGCGCACAGCGCCATCTGTCGCTCTGGCCAGGGCCTGATCGGCAGGGCCTTCAATGAACAACGGAATGTCATGGGGCGCGCTTTGCCGTCCGGCTTGCCCCACACCTCCTCCACAGGCAAGGATACTGCAGCTCTCCAGATCAACATTCCTCTCATGGTGGAAGGACAGGCGGTGGGCGTGCTCAGCATGAGCGCCCCTCACGACAACGTGTGGCTCCCCGAAACCGCGAGGCTGCTCGAGTCGCTCACCAAACAGCTAGCCGTAGCCGTACAGCGGAACCGGATCGCTCAACAGGCACAGAATCAGCTGCAAGCCCTGCACCACCTCTATGAAGTCAGCGCAGGATTGCTAACGGAAGGGAGCACGCCGGCGGTACGTTTCCTGCTCCTACGCACCTTGAGCGACATCGTGCCGGCGGCCTTGAGTACCGCTTTCTACACTCTGCAAGGCGGACAATGGCTGCGTACCGGCGTTTACGCTCCCCAAACTCAAACAACCCTCGGTGCTCTCTGGGAGGAGGGGACAGTCTGGGACGATGAAACTCGATTTTTAGAAGCATGCCTTCGGGAACGGGTCTTGACCCGTGTCAACGAACGACGTGGCGGTGACAGCTCTTTCTGGCAACCCCTGGCTGCCGCCGGCGTCCGGCAGGTGCTCTATTTCCCGCTCTCCCTGCCTGACGGTGAGGTCTTCGGTGTGGTAGGCATCGCCCTGAACGAGGACATCCGCCTCTCGCCGCAGGAATCGGCTCTCGTATGGACACTCCTCCAGCAGGGAACCGCAGCCCTGGCCAAGATACGCCTCTATGAAGCCAGTCGTGACGGAGAGAGCCGGCTGCGCGCCATCTTAGAATCATCCGAGGATGGTATTTTCCTGGTGGGGGAGAACCTGGAAATCCGTTATGTGAATGGGCGCTCCCTGGAACTCATGGGGCTGCCGGACGAACCCGGCAGCTGGGAAGGCCGTTCCTTTCCCCAGGCCATCGCCCGCGTCCGCCTGGAATCACGTGAACTTGCCCGCCGCCTGGTGCAAGGCGCGCGGCACATCTGGTCGGGAGGTACTCCTTCCGCAGAGGACGCCCCCGCAACAACTTTCACCATGCGCCAGGGACAGGTTCTCACGCTGCAGCGGTGGCCCGTTTACTCCTCACGACAACAGCTACTGGGCGGACTTTTCCTCCTGCGCGATGTGACAGCACAGAAAGCCTTAGAACGTATGCGCGACGACTTGCTCCACATGCTGGTGCATGACCTGCGCAATCCTCTCTCGACGATCATCAATGCCGTGGAAATTGTCCAGGACCCGGACATGGAGGATATTGCAGGAGAAGCCGCGGTCATCGCTTTGAACAACGCTGAACGGGCGCTGATGCTGGTCAACGCGATCTTAGATATCAGCAAGCTGGAGTCCGGGCGCTTTGAACTCCATCCAGAGCCATTCAACCTGAGCACATTGCTCCACTCCCTGGACCACTACCTCGCCTTTGCTACGCAAACCACGCTGGAGGTAAACGCCGCCCCCGATCTTCCCCCGGTGCTGGCAGACCGTAAAGCGGTTGAGCGCGTGCTCCAGAACCTGATGGACAACGCGCTGAAATTTACGCCGCTGGAAAAAGGCTTGATTCGCGTGAGTGCCAGACAAGAAGGGGCGTGGCTGCACGTCGAGGTTTACAACAATGGCTTTCCCATTCCGGCCACCATCATGGTAAACCTCTTTCAAAAGTTCAACACGACGAGCTACCGGGGACAGGGCTACGGTCTGGGACTGGCTTTCTGCCGCCTGGCCGTGGAGGCCCACGGCGGCAAAATTTGGGCCGAGAATCGTCCCGAAGGCGGCGTCTCCTTCTATTTCACATTGCCCGTTCAGACAGCTAAGACCTCCGAGGTTGTGTAAACCTCGGAGGTCTGCGCGTTACTACCGCTTCGGGAAACGCCTCAGCACCACGATGGGAACCGGCAACTGGGTGCGTTGCCCCATTTTGAGCTGCTCCTGCGGCTTGGGCTTGCGGTGCGGGGTGACCAGGACCGCCAGCTCCGTGCCCATCCTTTTGTACCGGTCATCCACGTAGGCCTGGCCCAGCAGGTAGCCCCCGGCATCAATGGCACAACTGGTGAC
>JAUWHU010000458.1 GCA_030605705.1 Thermoflexia bacterium
CTTCTGGGTACAAATGGCCGAGCAGGCGGATCTCAGCCCGGCGTACACAATGGACTGGCGCGAGCGTGGGCACTTCGTCTACGATACGCTGCGGGAAGTGGCGACACGTTCCCAGGCCGGCGTGCGCGCTGCCTTAGATCAGTCCGGCGTGCAGTACGAGCCTCACTGGATCATCAACGCCATCTACATCGAGGGCGGCGACTCGGCGACGGTGAACACGCTGAAACAAATGGACGGTGTCGCGCGGATCCTCGAACACCGCGTGCTGCCGGTTCCCCAACCACAGGAGCCGTCGCTGTTCGATACCTTCTCCTTCGAGCCGCTCTCACCCGAATGGGGGCTGAACATCATCCAGGCGCCGGAGACCTGGGCTAATTACACCAGTGGCGAAGGCATCATCGTCGCCAACATTGATACCGGCGTGCGCTACACCCACGAAGCCCTCGTCGCTCACTACCGGGGCAACTTAGGCGGCGGTAATTTCGACCACGACTTCAACTGGTACGACCCCCAGAGCACCACCGCGCCGGTGGACGATCACGGCCACGGCAGCCACACAATGGGCACGATGGTCGGTGATGATAGTGGCAGCAACCAGATCGGCGTAGCCCCCGGCGCGACCTGGATCGCCGCTGACGGCTGCGATGCCGCTTGCCCCGACGCCGACCTGATCAGCAGCGGCGAGTGGATGCTCGCGCCCTGCCCCAGCGGCGTGACGCCGGGCGACGCCCAATGCGATCCCGACAAGCGCCCACACGTCGTCAACAACTCCTGGGGCGACTGTGACACGACCACCACCGACTTCTTCGAGGCGCAGATTGACGCCTGGCGGGCGGCAGGTATCTTCACCGCCTTCGCCAACGGCAACACGAGCAACTGCGGTTATGGCTCGGCCTTCTGCAACAGCATGGGCAACCCGGCGCGCCACTACCAGGTCACCAGCGTCGGCGCGACCGACTCCAGCGACAACATCGCCTCCTTCAGCCTGTGGGGACCGACGGACGACTCCGATCCCCGCCTGAGCGAATATGCCGACATCAAACCCGAGGTCTCCGCGCCTGGTCAGGGCATCCGCTCCTCCACCAACGGCAGCGATAGTTCGTATGGCGCCTGGAGCGGCACCAGCATGGCGACGCCACACGTCGCCGGGGTAGCCGCGCTGATCCTCTCGGCCAATCCCGGCCTCATTGGCCAGAATGACCTGATCGAGGACATCCTCAAGGAAACGGCCGATCAAAAACCCTACAGCACCGGCTGCGGCAACGAGGGGCCGGGGAACGTGCCCAACAATGCCTTCGGCTGGGGCCGGGTCAACGCGCTACACGCCGTTGAAGAAGCATTGCTCCTGGGAGACATCACCTGGGTGAGCGCCGCTCCGACGAGCGGGACAGTCTCGTCAGGGCATGCCACTGACGTGATTGTGACTTTCGACGCCACCGGGCTGGAACCCGGCGTCTACACCGGAACGCTGCGCATCCAGCATAACGACCCCTATGCCTCCAACGTCAACGTGCCGCTCACCATGACGGTGCTCATGCCGCCGCCCGATTTCACGCTGAACAAAGTCGCGTCCGACGACTATGTCGAAATTGGGCTACCCTTCACCTACACCTTCACCGTGGATAACGCCGGCGGAGATGCTACCGGCATCGTCATCAGCGACACGCTGCCCACGCACACGCAGTTCGCCTGGGCCGGTGAGGGCGGCGCGCTGCAGGGCGGGGCCGTCGTGTGGAATGGGCTGAACCTCCCAGGCGACGAGACCCTTACCGTCAGCTACGGCGTCACCGTCACCTGCGTAGCCAGCGGCACGCAGATCGTCAACGATGACTACCAGGTCACCGCCACGGAATGGGCGACGCCCACCGTGGGCGCGCCCGTGACCGTCACCGCTACCGACGTAGGAGTCTCGGCGGACTTCACCTTCCTTGCCCTGGTCCTGACAGAGTGGCCGGTGGCCTTCACCAACCTGAGCGCCAACGCCACGGGCTACACCTGGGCCTTCGGCGACGGGGACTTCTCCACCGTTGCGCATCCTCAACACGCTTACGGTGCGACGGGCGCGCATACGGTTATCCTCACCGCGACCAACCTCTGCCACAGCGCCGTCGCCAGCCAGCCCCTGACCGTAGAGACCTACGCTGTGGCGCTCCACCCGGCGACGGATGCCCGCCACGCCAACCCCGACGAGGTCGTGACCTACACGTTGCAGGTGACCAACACCGGCACGCTCAGCGACACCTTCGCTCTCAACCTGAGTGGAAACGGCTGGCCCACGCAGCTCACGATGGATGCGTTAGCGTTAGACGTGGGGGAAACCGCTACCGTGACCGTGAGTGTGGAAATCCCCTACGGCACGGCGGGCGGCGTTCAGGACGAAGTTGTCGTCACCGTATACGCCTCCTCCGACTCGCGCCCCTCGCCGGCCGTTGCCGAGGCGCTATTCACCACGACAGCCAACACTTTCTACGGCGTCACACTGGATGCGGCGGCGCCAACCCAGGCCGCCGATGTTGGAGAGACAGTCACGTACACGTTAGAAGTTGTCAACACCAGTAACGCGTTAGATACCATCACTTTCTCGCGGATCGCGCCGGGCTGGCCGACGGCGTTCTCCAGAGATAGTATGGCCATTGCGGCGGGCGGCGCACGCGCCATCAAGGTGTACATCACCGTGCCGCTCACAGCGACTGCAGAGGCTCCCGACAATGCCCTGATCCGCGCGGTGGGCAACGGCGACCCGGCGGCGGTCACGTTAACCACACGGGTAGCTACCTTCAAATGTTATCTACCGCTGTTGATGCGGGACTGAGCGGGCCAAGAGAATCAGCTCGGCCCTGAAACGCAAGGCTTCGGAAGCCCGTGAGGGTTTCCGAAGCCTCTTTGATGAATGGAGTAAAAATGAAACCACGTATTTTGTTTATCGTCTTGTTGTGTCTTGGTCTGGTCGCTTCCATCGCTCTCCCTCACGAGGCGGGTCAGGCCCAGGAACCGCCGGCGCGCTGGATTCCTTTTGAAATGGGAAATCTTCCCTCACCCTCTACTTTGAACGTTACTGCATCCGATAGCACTCGTGTGGAGCTATCAGCCTACGTGCCCGGCTGCTTCGCCACGGAGATAGCGGCCGGAGGTGAAACCTACACTCGCTTGATGGGAGAAGGTTTCGGCTTTGGGACGCAGGTGGGAGCGCCGGACCTGCCCGTGCTACGACAGGGCGTCGAGGTGCCATTTGGCGCACAAGTGTCATTGCAGACCCTCGAAGTCCAGATGACCGAGTACGACCTATCCTCGTGGGGGATTCACCAGCCTCTTTATCCTTTACAGCCATCACAACCCAAAGACCTGTCCCCACAGGAGCCGCCTCCTTTTGCCCTGGATACAGAGCTCTATCACACCGCTGCTTTTTACCCCGCTCAACCATTGAGATTGGCCGGGGAGTACACCGTGCGCGGGCGCCGGGTAGTGGTCGTGGAACTCTGGCCGCTGGCTTACAATCCCGTCACCGGCAAGGTGCGGGTCTACTCCGACGTGACGTTCCGTCTGGCTCTGTCTGGCAGTGATATGGTGAAGACGGCGTCGCTGGCAGAGCGCTATGCTTCTCCGGGTTTCGATGCGCGGCTGGCCCAGCAATTGCTTAACTACAACCAGGGACGGCAGAACCTCTATGACCTCGGCAGCAAATCCAGCGGTTACCTCATCATCACCACCGACGCTTACTACAATGCCATGTTGCCCTTCGTGACGCTCAAGACCAACCAGGGCTTAAACGTCACCATGACGAAGGTTTCCGAGATCGCTGGCGGGGCGACGACATCCGCGATCAAAACCTACATCCAGAATGCCTACGATACCTGGAGCACGCCCCCCAGCTATGTGCTTCTCGTGGGAGATACCAACACGATCCCCGGCTGGAATAGCGTCGCCGCCGGAGAGATCACCGACCTGTACTACGGCACGATGGACGGAACGAGCGACTGGGTACCGGACATTGAGCGTGGTCGCTTCCCTGTGCGTTCCGCCGCGCAGGCAACCATCATGGTGAACAAAGCCCTCGCCTATGCCGGCTTGACCGGCAACGAGGAATGGTTGAAAAAAATCGCCTTCATCGGCACCTGCGACCAGTACACGGTCGCCGAGGGAAGCCATAATTACGTTATCAACACCTACACCCAGCCAGAGGATTACACCGGCATTTTCCCCAATAACCCTCAACCGGGTGGCGACCGGCTCTACTGCATCACCCACAATGCCACCAGTGGCGACATCCAGACTTCGCTCAATGAAGGACGCTGGGCGGCGATCTACTCCGGCCACGGCGGCCATACCGGTTGGGAGATGGGGTATGGTTCTGGCAACGTCCAGTCGCTCACCAACTTCGGGATGTTCCCCTTTGTCGCCAGTCACGCCTGCGTCACCGGGGATTTTGCCCAGACAGAAGTGTATGGCGAGACCTGGGTCCTGCAAGATAACAAGGGCGCACTGGCTTTCTGGGGATCGTCGGATTCCAGCTACTGGGGAGAGGATGACGTCCTGGAACGCGCCACATTCGACGCGCTCTTTGCGGAAGGGAACACACCCACGGTAGGCGCGATGACAGATGCCGGTCTGGCCGCAGTGCAGACGGCCTATCCGAGCAGCGCGCGCTACTACTGGGAAACGTATAATATCTTAGGAGACCCGGCCCTGGCCCTCATCACCGCCGCGCCAGATTTCACCCTGGATGTTTCGCCGCCGGCGCGAGAGGTCTCCGTTTCGGGCATAGCGACGTACACTGTCGAAGTGGGTCAAATCCTGGATTACTCTGACAATGTCACGCTGACGATTACCGGCTTGCCCGGCCACAGCCAGGCGAGCTTCACGCCGCCCAACGCTGCAGCGCCTTTCACCGCCGGGTTGAACGTGACCACTACACTTTCCACGCCTGAGGGTGTGTATGACTTGACCATCGTGGGAACCGCCGGGGATGGCACTCAGCACAGCGACCAGGTGCAGCTCACGGTTTATCCATCCCCTGACCTGACTCTTACCAAGACACCCTCTGCCGGTCAGGTGGAGATCGGCACGACGTTACAGTACACGTTGATTGTGGAGAACGCGGGCGGGCCAGCTACCGGCATCGTCATCAGCGACACGCTACCCACGCACACGCAGTTCGCCTGGGCCGGTGATGGCGGCGCGCTGCAGGGCGGGGCCGTTGTGTGGGATGGGCTGAACCTCCCAGGCGACGAGACCCTTACCGTCAGCTACGATGTCACCGTCACCTGCGTAGCCACCGGCACGCAGATCATCAACGACGACTACCAGGTCACCGCCACGGAGTGGCCGACGCTCACCGTGGGCGCGCCCGTGACCGTCACCGCCAGCGACGACGGTGTGACGGCGGACTTCATCTTCCCCGTCCCGGCTCTGACCGGGTGGCCGGTGGCCTTCACCAATCTGAGCACCAACGCCACGGGCTACAGCTGGGCCTTCGGCGACGGGGACTTCTCCACCGCTGTGCATCCTCAGCACACTTACGGGACGACAGGCGAGCACACGGTTATCCTCACCGCGACCAACATCTGCCACAGCGTCGTCGCCAGTCAGCCGCTGACCGTGGAGAACTACGCTGTGGCGCTCCACCCGGCGATGGATGCCCGCCACGCTGATCCCGACGAGGTCGTGACCTACACGCTGCAGGTGACCAACACCGGCACGCTCAGTGACACCTTCGCTCTCAACTTGAGTGGAAACGTCTGGCCGACCCAGCTGGCGGCAGATGCGTTAGCGTTAGATGTTGGGGAAACCGCTACCGTGACCGTGAGCGTGGAAATCCCCTACGGCACAGCGGGCGGCGTTCAGGACGAAGTTGTCGTCACCGTATACGCCTCCTCCGACCCGCGCCCCTCGCCGGCCACTGCCGAGGCGCTATTTACCACGACGGCCAACACTTTCTACGGCGTCACACTGGATGCGGCGGTGCCAACCCAGGCCACCGGTGTCGGGGAGACGGTCACGTACACGTTAGAAGTCGTCAACACCAGCAATGCGTTAGATACCATTACTTTCTCGCGGGTCGCGCCGGACTGGCCGACGGCGTTCTCTAGAGATAGTATGGCCATTGCGGCGGGAGGCATCCGGCAGATCCAGGTGTACATCAGCGTGCCGCTCACGGCGACGGCGGAGACTCCCGACAATGCCCTGATCCGCGCGGTGGGCAGCGGCGACCCGTCGGAGGTCACGTTGACCACACGGGTAGCTACCTTCAAATGTTATCTACCGCTGGTGATGCGGGACTGAGGGCCTGAAACCCCAGGCGGCGGAAGCTCATACAATCTTCCGCCGCCTTTTTGTTTCCCCGAATTACAGCGATGCCCTGGCCTAGGGGGCCAACGGCCCACGGGATTCGCCTGCTACAAGCCAGATTATTTTCGGAGCAGTCGCTATAACGCTGAAACACTGGGGCGCACCCAGTTACCAGTCGCTAACTTATTTTCAAAACGGCAATAGAATTACCCTACGAGATTTGCGTCTTATGCGAAAATTATGGTCTACCATTTGCCATTTACCATTTGCCATTTGCACATTTGCACATTTGCACATTTGCGGCTTTGCCGCGCTATGGTATCATTTCTATAGAATTACCCTACAAAATTTGCGTCTTATGCGAGAATTATGGTCTACCACTTGCCATTTGCATATTTGCAGATTCGCGGCCTTGCCGCGCCATGATTTCAGATGCCTAAAATCTCGACGGCTCACAAATCTGCCCTGATCGTGACGGGAGTCTCAATAGTACTCACGGCGCTTGGCTACGGCAGCGCGGTGCATTTGCCGTTCTACTCGGATGACCTGCTGCAGGTGCCGTGGGTTGAGGCGACACCCTTACTCCACTTCTGGCGCCAGGTGGGGCCGTACGGCGATTATCGTCCCTTGCACTTCACGCTCTGGTGGCTCCTCTACTTGTTGACCGGGATGCTGTCCCCCGCCCCTCTCCATCTCCTTAACCTGGCGGGGCACGCTCTGTGTGGGACGTTGGTGGGCCGGCTGGTGCTCCGCCGGGACCAGCGACAGTGGTTCACAGCGTCACTCGTCACCGCCGTGTTCATCCTTTTCCCCCTGACCTTCGACGCCGTGTTATGGGTCAGCTCCTTCTCATATCCCCTGACCACGGCCCTGTCGTTAGGGGCGTTGTTGACCTACCTGCGCGCGCGGGAGCAGGAGAGCAACCGGCTCCATCTCCTGGCCCTCCTTCTGACCGCATTGGCGGGTCTCGCCTACGAGGGGGGCGTGGTCGCCGGGGCAGCCATTGTCTGGGCGGAACTCACTCTGCGCAAGCGACCGTTTTCGCGCTGGGCAATCGGCCAGCTGCTGGCCTCGCTGGCGCCTCTTTCTCTGGTCTACGTGAACTCCTCGACCACCTCTCTGGAATTCATCACGGGACAGGCTCTCGTTTCCAATGCCGCGATGGCGCTGCAAGGCCTGGCCTTCCCCCTCGCGCCGCTGGCGATTTGGGGCAAGCTGGGTGTTGTCCCCATCCGGCTGATGGCGGCCCTGGGCTTGTTGACGCTGTTAGGATTGGCGTATCTTGCTCACCGACAGCCGGGGCAATTTCGTTGGTTCCTGTGGGGAGCGGGCTGGTGGCTGCTGTGGAGTCTCATCCCGCTGACCACGCAACCCTTCAATTGGCTGCGAGACCCCGCCCGCGTCTTCTATCCCGGCACGGTGGGCGTGGCCTTGCTCTGGGGGAACGCGGTGGCGGGGCAACCCGCGAAGCAGCACCTGCACTCGTGGGTGTCCTCCGCCGGGCGCTGGGGCCTGCGGCTGGCGCTGAGCCTTGCGCTCCTACTCCCTGCCGGGTGGTTCCTGCATGGCGAAGTCGCGCTTTACCGGCGCACCGGCGATTTTCTGTGGACAGTGATACAGGCCGCGCAGGCCAGGCCAGACACTTTGTTCATCAATCTCCCCGGGCGGATCACCTCTGCCGGGCGTTTCTACCCGCTGGGGCATGAGGGGGTGATCCCCTTGCCCCCGCCCACCAACGGGGAATTGCTCATCGCCGTACATAACGGCTGGCGTGTTCAGAGTACTGCGCGCTCGGCGGGTATTATCCTTCCCCCACAGCCATTCACGCTGGAACTGGCGGATCCCCCGCTAAACACAGAGGATCTGCGCGCGGCGAGTCAGGTCGTCATCGTCGCCTACACGCCTGGTGGTATGAGTCTGGAGACTGTGGGCGCCATCCTCCCGCCGCAGGAGATCGGACGGGGACTCGCCACCGTGGGGGAGAATCTGTCGCTGCGCGCCGCCAGCTGCGCCTGGACGGGACCGGAGCAGATCACCGTCAAGACGGAATGGCAAGCGTTGGCCCCCGGTGAGGGGATGCCGACCATCTTCACCCATTGGCTTGGAGCGGATGGCGCGCTGGTCGCGCAGGCCGATGGGGACCCCCTGCAGGGCCTCTACCCCATCGCCCAATGGCAGGCCGGGGAGGTGGTTCAGGACGTGCGCGTGATTGATGACGTGCCGCCGGGGGAAGGCGTGGTGACTTTAGGCGTTTGGGACCCCGCGAGTGGCGAACGTTGGCAGATCACCACCGGTGCGGGCCAGATACTTCCTGTTGAAGGCTTCCGGTTGAACTGCTGTACCGCTCAAGATTGACTTTCTAACTAATTTTTGCTATATTGTAGTTAGAAAACGCCAGTGTTAGCGAGAGGCGAGAATGGCTCATTGCCCTGAATGTGATGCGAGGTTGCAGTTACCTGTGGATCTGGAACTATGGGAGCATATCTATTGCCCGATATGTGAGGCTGAGCTAGAGGTCATAGGGCTGAATCCTCTGGAGTTGGAAGTGATGTACGATTTAGATGAACCCTTAGAGCTAGACCTCACTGGTGCAGAGCCGGATTGGGATAAGGATAACTGCTCGTAGTAGGCACTTCAGTGCTGTAAATCACGGCGATGAATCGCCTACTACAAACGTGCGCCTACTACGAGCAGACTCTCTCACCCGGCGCGGCGGGAAACGAAGAAATATCCGGCTACCACAATCGCCAACACCAGGACAATGATCCCGCTGATGTTGCCCAGGGAAGAGAAAAAGTTACCGCCCGGTTCATCATTCCCGCCGGGGACTTCTGTGGCCGTGGGAGACGGCTCGGTGGGGGGCGCGGCAGAATCGCCGCCATGCATGGCTCCCAGAGCGAGCGAGGCTACCTGACCCGCACCCAACACAATATCCCATTCCGCTGGCCCGGTGAGCTGGTACCCTGCCGGAGGCGACTGGCGCAGCAGGTAGCTCCCCGGCGGAAGCTCCTGGAAACAGAACGGCTCGCTCAGTCCATCGGTAGTGTAAGCACGGGCTGACCCGGTGACGCTGATCAACGTCAGTGTAGCGCCGGGCAGCAGCTCCTCGGATGCGGTCTGGCGAACCATATCTCCATTCTGATCATTGTAGACCAACATGCAGAGAGAAGCCACATTGACCGGCGTGAGAGTGAGCGTGGGCGTCAGGGTGAGCGTGGGGGTGAGTGGCTGCGGCTCTGTAGTCGGGATAGGCGTGCTGAGCGTGCCCACAGAAATGACGAGCTCTTGCCCCACTGCAATCATGTTATTGGCGCCTATAGACCCGGCGTTCAGCCGCCGCAAATCCTCGATATCCACACCGTACTGATAAGCGATACCGGACAGTGTGTCGCCCGCCGCGACGACGTGAACTACAGCGCCGTCGGGCCTGGGAGTCGAGGTGGCGCGGGGCGGGGGAGGCGCCTCGGAAGTCGGCGGGGGCGGCGCCACGGTGGGCGTGGCTTCCCCCACCATGACCAGCGAGGCGTCATCAATGTAAACATCGTTGGCAATGCGGGGCCAGGTATCAGTCCAATCAACTCGCGAGTAGGTGAAGACTGTGACTGTGTCGGATTGCGCCGTCGCCTCTACCCAGAAGGCGGTCCAGGTATCGTAACTCTCAAATTCACCGGACCAGACTACCGTGCCCGCCCACGCATTGGTGCCACCGGTGGGGTCAATGCCCACCTTAGTATGCATGGGAGCCGGCTGGTTCGAGTTGGGTGTGGTAGGGCAATTGTTCCAGCCTCCTTCAGGTAAGCAGGACCAGGTATGCATGTAAACCTGAAAACGCAGCTGGCTGCCCACGGTGATTCCACTGACCTGCTGGTACAGCCCCGCTTCGTGCTGACGATTCCAGGTGAAGTACTTCTGGGAAAGTTGCCCGCCGTGGACGCGGTAAGCATACTCGGCGGAGCTCATACCGCGAAACTCCGGTCGCCCCCAATAACAGCCGGTATTGGGATCATCATAGCAGTACTCAGGCTTGGTGACATAGTCGGGAGGCTTGTCCAAATAGAAAGCTCGCCATCCCGGCGCGATCTGAACTTCTGGGATACCGTCCTGGAAAGGCCAGGCTTCTCCCACTCCTCCTTGCTCGAAATCGCCATTGACCAGGAGATTGGGGCCGGTTTCCTGGGCCTGCGCCGTTCGCAACCCCGCCAGGGGCAGGGCCAGCAAGGTTGCCAGGATCCCCAGCAGAGCAAAAATCGCTAAGCGTTTATTTGACATCATCTGTGCCAATCCTCTTTGCTACCGACGCCGCGAGGCGATGAATAGTCCCGCAACCACCAGGGCCAGAAGTAGGACGATGCCCCCGCTGACGCGGATGACGACGTTCAGAACGTCCGTGATAGTGGAGCCATCGGTCACAGGCTCTTCGGTTTCCGAATCATCTGCGGGCGCCGTCGTACCGTCGCCGCCCTCGGTCTCCCGGACGTATCCTATGTCCCGTGAGTAAATCTGCCCGGTGCTCAAGATCACGCCCCACTCGCCCGCCCCACTGGCCTGGTATCCTGCCGGCGGGGTCTGGCGGAGGACGTAATCTCCCGCCGGGAGATTCTCGAAACAATAGGGTTCGCTGACGCCGTCGGTGGTGTAGGTCCCCGCAGTGCCATTCGTGCCGACGAGGGTGATCGTGGCGTTGGGAAGCAGTTCCTCAGAATCAATCTGGCGCGCGTCGTCGCCGTTGCGATCGTGGTAGGCGCTGATGCAGAAGCTCGCCAGCCCTTCCGTCGCGGTGCTTTCCGTGGGTTCCGCTGTCGGTTGCTCCTCTGTGGGAACCGGCGTAGGCTCGGTGGTCAGCGGCGTGCCGGAGATCACGATCTCCTGGCCGATATACAACATGTCGTTTGCGCCTAATGACCCGGCGTTCATACTCCGCAGATCTTCGATATCCACGTCGTACTGGAAAGCGATGCCGTACAGCGTGTCGCCCGACTCGACGATGTGAACCACAGCGCCATCGGGCCTGGGGGTTGAGGTGGCACGCGGCGTGGGTGGAACCGCCGATGTGGCTGTCGGTACCGGCGTTGGCGTGGCGGCCGGCTGGACGATCTCCAACGTCGCATTGTCCCACCAGGTATCCATGTGCGCCAACGCGACTACCAGCCGGTACTGGCTGGAGACGTACACCGAGACCTTGCCGCTGGCTCCCGCCGTCGCCTCGACGGAGATGGTCTGCCAGCTGTCCTGCCCGTCATTCGTGGCTGACCAGATGACGCCCTCGTACCAGAGGCCCCGGCCCTCCGGATCAATCCCCACCATCATGCGGGGCTTCCAATCCGTGTAGGACGGTCCGGGAGGCTGTTCGTTGCTGGCGCGCGAGTAGCCGGAGACCGTAAACTTGACCTTCGAGCCGGGTGACACCGCGACGGTCTGGTGGACGCCGGCGTGCCAGGTGATGTACTGCGCGCCGACGTGCTGAGAGTAGCCGCCGCCTGTCAGGCCATAGTTGTTAGCATCTACCTCCTCGGACCAGGCGGGTTGGCAGACGAAATCCCAATCTGAGGGTTTGGTGTTACAAAGCTCGCCGCTATCCTCGTACCAGGACGACCAGCCGTTGGCTACGCCGTTGGTATACGGCGGCTCAAAGTTGGGGTTGGTCAGGAGATTTTGTGATTGCGCGTGCAGGGAAGTGCTGGGAATCCCCGCTAATATGGTAGTGACCAGTAACAAAACTAAGATAGAACCTACAATTTGCTTATTCATCGCAACTTCACTTCCTTAAATCTTAGGTTGATATGATACGAACACAGTATTGAAATTGTAACATAAGCCAGTTGTGCGTCAACTTCCCGCCTCGCGGCAAGGCACTACAGCGGGCCTGGGGGATGTTGCGGGGGGAAAGTTAGTACTTTACCAATGAAGTTCTTGTACATTGAGCAAGAATATTCTGCCACAAATTTCACGAATTAACACGAAAAAGAGAAAAAATTAGTGAAATTCGTGGCAAAAAGCCTCTTGATTTTGGCTTATCCAGGTTAGGGGTAAACGCGCTTGAGCGTCCGGGGATAGGGGATTGTCTCACGGATGTGATCAAGGCCGCAGATCCAGGTGACGGTGCGCTCCACCCCCAGGCCAAAGCCGCTGTGCGGTACGCTGCCGAATTTACGCAGATCAATGTACCAGCGGAATGCCTCTTCCGGTAAGCCATGTTCGTGGATGCGCTGCAGGAGCAGGTCGGGATCAGAGATGCGCTCGCTGCCGCCGATGATCTCGCCGTACCCCTCGGGAGCCAGGAGATCCACACTCTTGGAGACATCCGGGCGACCGGGCCAGGGTTCCATGTAGAAGGCCTTCGCCGCTGTAGGATAGCCGTAGACGAAGACCGGCTTAGCGAAACGTTGGGTCAGCTCCGTCTCGTGCGGGGAACCGAGATCATTCCCCCAGGTGATCTGCAGCTGTTTTTTCAAGGCCGGGTCATCCGTCTCCTCCCGAATCTGCGTGATGATCTCCAACGCTTCGTCGTAGGAGATGCGCGGGAAGGGAGGGATGACCTGCTCCAATGCCTGCGTATCCCGGCCTAAGACGGCGAGTTCCGCCGCCCGGTCCCGCAGCACCCGCTGCACGATGTGGGAGATGAATTGTTCCTCGATTTCCATGAGCTCATCGAGATCACAGAAAGCTGCCTCAGGTTCCACCATCCAGAACTCGGTGAGGTGCCGGCGGGTCTTGGACTTTTCCGCGCGGAAGGTCGGCCCGAAGCAGTAGACCTTCCCGAAGGCGAAGATGTTGGCCTCGTTGTAGAGCTGGCCGGTCTGGGCCAGGTACGTCGGCTCGCCAAAGTAATCCACTTCAAACAGCGTGGTGGTTCCCTCGCCGGCGGCAGGGGTGAGGATGGGCGTATCCATGTGGATGAAACCATGTTCGCCCAGCCATTCGTGGATAGCAGCGACGATGGTGGCGCGCACGCGCAGGGTCGCCCATTGGTGCTGGGTGCGGATCCAGAGGTGTCGCCGGTCCAGCAGGAAATCCACCCCATGTTCCTTTAGGGAGATCGGGTACTCCTCCGCCACGGCCTGTACCACTTCCAGCCCCGTCACGCCGATCTCGTAGCCGCCGGGGATGCCGGGGGCACGCTTATCGGCCCGCACCACGCCGCTGATGCGCACCGAGGACTCTTGCGGGATGTGAACCAACGTCTCGAAAATCTCAGGGGGTAGATCTTTCTGGAAGGCTACGCATTGCACGAAGCCGTATCCATCGCGCACCAGCAAAAAGACAAGTTTCCCTTTGTGCGTGCGGTTATAGACCCATCCCTGGATGGTCACTTCCTGGCCGATGTACTCGGCTATTTGCTCAACATGAATCACGGGAATCATAGCTCCTCCTTCGCCGGGCCGAAAAATCTCTGGCCTGCCGTAGTAAACGCGCGGCGCGTCTGTGCAGCGCAACACACCTCAGTCGCCGGACGACGTGGCGCCGGACTTCTGGCGCAGCTGGGCCA
>JAUWHU010000065.1 GCA_030605705.1 Thermoflexia bacterium
GTAGCAGCGCTGGCAGCCTTCGGTGTAGACCATGGTGGCGTGCCCGCAGACGGGACAGAGGTCGCCTACGGGGAAGAGGTTCAGCTGTGACCGGGGTTGTTCTGGGCCGGCGGGTGAAACTTCCCCGCCGTCATCCTCCAATTCCTTTAGGTAATCGTTGAGGGCACGGGCCACACCATCTGGCAGGCTGAGGATGCGGTTGTGCCCAAAGCCCAGAGGCCGTCCCCCGCCGATCCCTCCTAGCTGCACCACGATTTCCTCGAGCCGCCGTTGGGGTTCCAGCGGTGAGGGGAGGCGCAGGACGAGGGAGATGAGGCGACCAATGGCTTCTGCCATAGCCGCCGTCTCGGAACCGGCCTTGGCGACGTTGAGGAAGACCTCGAAGGGCTGCTGGTCGCCATTGCTGTTCACGGTGACGAAGGCGGTGCCGACAGGGGTGGGCATCCGGTAAGTGCGTCCCGTCAGGCGACGCGGGCGCGGGCGGATTGCCGGCCCTTCCCACGGTTGGGGCGGCGCGGGTTGCGGCGTGTTGCCGGCGTCTTTTTGCTGGCGCGTGGCTTCCGTCTCCAACACCTCGTGCTCGCGTGAGCCGGCGACGTAGACGGTGAGTCCCTTGCAGCCCAATCGCCAGGCCAGACGGAAGGCGTCCGCGATGTCCGCGGGCGTGGCCGAGGCCGGGAAGTTGACGGTTTTGCTGATGCTGGCATCGGTGAAGGCCTGGAGCGCGGCCTGCATGTGGATGTGCCCCTCGGCAGGTACGTCGCCGGCGGTGACGAATACTTCGCGTAGCGAGTCCGGAATCTCCGTCACGGTCTGGCAGCTGCCGGTCAGGAGCACCTGTTGGAAGATGGCGTCCTGCGTCGTGGCGTCCAATCCGTCCTCCGCTAAGGCTTTGGCGAAAGCCGGACTGAGATAGCGTAGCGCGATCTTTTCCCCGGCTTCGTGGACATAGCGGGTGTAGGCTAAAGCGAAGGCCGGTTCGCAGCCGTACCCCTCCGCACCGGCGACGGTGGCGATGGTGCCGGTGGGCGCGATGGTCAATTGGGCGGCGTTGCGGATGCCGTGCTCGCGGATGCTCTCGCATAGCGCGTCCCAATCCAGGGCGGGGCGTTCCCAGAGGGGACGCGGCTCTGTCCCCAGCCACTGCGGCCACTGCGGCGGCTGCCAGGTCAGGTCTTGGGGGTCGTAACGGCTTCCCTCGATGGCCGGGAAGGGGCCGCGCTGCTCGGCGAGCGCGACGCTGGCCTGCATGGTGTGGTAGCGGGCGAATTCCATGACCTGGGCGGCGACTTCCTGCGCGTCCTGGCTGCCGTAGCGGATGCGCAGATGATAGAGCAGATCCGCCAGGCCCCTGATGCCCAGCCCGATGCGGCGAGTGCGTTGCGCGGCTTCTCGCAGCTGGGGGACGGCGGGCACGTAGGCGTTGGCGGAGACCACGTCATCTAAGAAGCGCGTGGCGAGATGCACCGTCTCGGCCAGTTTATCCCAGTCTACGCCGGGGTCGCCATCCGCCGTGGTGGTGAGGTGCTGGGCTAAGTTCACCGACCCCAGGCAGCAATTTTCGTAGGGCAGCAGAAATTGTTCGCCACAAGGATTTGTGCATTCATAATTGCCTAAGTTGGGGACGGGATTGTCCTGTTGAGCGGTGTCCAGGAAGAGCATGCCCGGTTCGCCGTTGCGCCACGCCTGCCGGGCGATCTTATCGAACAGGTCCCGCGCGCGCACAGGCTGGTAAGATTTGAGGGGGATGCCGGCGGCAGTGGTATCTTCCAACGTGCCGTGGAAGTCACGATAGGCCGGGTCTGCCACATCGGGGAACTTCAGCGTCCATTCCTCGTCCGCCTCCACGGCGGCCATGAAGTCGTCTAACATCCCGACGGAGATGTTGAAGTTGGTGATGGCGTCCTCGGACGTTTTGCAGGTGACAAATTCCGCGATGTCAGGATGATCCACCCGCAGGACAGCCATATTTGCTCCGCGGCGGCTGTTGTGAGTTACCCATCCACCAGCAAGATAGGTGTGGTTACTGTCAACTTCTATATCAAGTGTCAGCGCATTTCCAGCACCCTCAACTGCTTGAACTGTGACAAACCAGTATCCATCTATTGGGCGTGCATACTCCTTGAACTCCGTATATTGATCTGCCAATTGAGTATAGGAAGAATGCGTAAACCGGCGATCAAGACGCATATAGCGAAGTAGTTTTCTGCGCAGCGCCGGCAAAGTTGCGCGAAAGTTTTTGCTATTTCCACGTTCTCTTTTGTCAATCTGTGATAGTGTAATCGCATCCAAAACTGGAGATATCCAATACTCAGGATGTGGCAAAGGATAGCTGCTTTCTCGTCCCAAATCAGGCTGGAAACTATGGCAGATATTAAATCGTGAATGTGGATCACAACTAATACGAGATTTCCAACAATCTAGCCCTACATGCGAGTGAATCCTTATTCTCCACATTGGAGCCAATCCATAGTGGCTATCAGTGAGCGGTTGTTTGGAAATGCGAACAGGACATCCCAATCCAATGAGGAGTACCGCTACTTCACGAATCAAAGATTCC
>JAUWHU010000438.1 GCA_030605705.1 Thermoflexia bacterium
CGGGACGGTGGAGATTGTTGTTCCACCTGACGCGCTTGCTGATTCGGCCATCGTTGCCTATCTCCCACAACCTCTGATACCAGTAACCGGGTTTACCCCTGTGCGCTTCTTCAGCCTTGAAGCCTACACCGGAGACTGCACCTGGAAAAAATTCACCGACTTCAACAAGCCGGTGACCATCCAGGTCTCCTATTCACCGGAGGAGGTAGCGGGGATAGACGAGGGGCAAGTGGGGCTGTACTACGTCGACACCGCGCTCAGCGAGGGGGTGGCGCTGGATGCCGTGGCGGACCCGGCGGGGGATAGCGTGACCGTCAACGAGTTGAACTACTTCACGCTGCACTTCACGCTCTACGCGCTAATGGCGCCGGTGGAGGCTGCTACTGATTAGTGAAACGCCGTCTTGAGTGCCGGTCAGACGCGGGGTAGTAGGGTACGCTAATACACGTCACCGCGATTGTCAATGGCAACGACGCGAATGGTTCGCCTCTCCCGATCCACGGTGTAAACGATGCGGATATTGCCAATGCGGTAGCGCCATTGCCCTTTGCGTTTGCCCTTCAATGGCCTGATGACGGTAGGGTTGGGGTGACGGAACGGTGAGACGTTGCAGAGGTAGTCGAAGGCCTGGGCGATGGCTTCTTGCCGGTGGCGGGGCAAACGGCGCAGGTAACTCTCTGCGCCGGGCGCAATGCGTTCGATGGAAAACGCGGTAGGCTCTGTCATAAGTCCAGTTCCGCCCGCAGTTCTGCCCAACTGATGCCCTGCCCCTCTTCCAACTCTGTCAGCCCCTGCTCGATTCCAGCGACAACAGCCGGGTTGACCTCAATGTTGGCTGTGGCCTTCCAGTTCTCAACCACGTCAGCCACAAATGACCAATCTCCATCGCGCTGGCCCCGGTACAAGGCATCCAGCAGTTCTGCGAAGAATTCGGTGAGCTCTTCGGCGCTGAAATGCTTGAGCCAGACAAAACTCTTCGGCAGAGCAAAGGTGGAAAACTGATCGGGTGTCCCCATCAGTGACACTTTTCCGATTACAACTTGGCCCATAGTCGCTGGATTCATTTTACACCTCTCATACTAACAGGCGACCTCTTGAACTGCCCGGAATGGATAGTTCTAATCTACCACAGAATAGCGGTTTAGGCAAAGCATTGGCATCGTCAGCGGAACACGATCTCGAACTGCCGGTCGGTCAGCAGCGTGGTGCGGAACTCGACGACGTTCTGGCGCAGCTCATAGACAGAGCTGGCCTCCGGGTTGCTGGTCACCAGTTCGGCTCCGTCAGGCAGTGTCACGCGAACGGTCAGCCAGTGAGCGCGGGTGCCTGGCTGCTTCTGCACCGTTAAACGGTAATAGGAGCGGCTGCCAATCTGTTCAATCTTGTCCGGCGCCAGGTAGTGGTACCGGATTTGTTTGCTCTCCCCCGGTGCGACGATGACCCGGTTGCCCAGCATCAGTTTGCCCTCCTCCTCGGCGAACTGGGTGGGGCTGTCGTTCCCTTCCGTCCCGCTCCACACACTCCCCTGGGGCACGTAGATCCGCGAGAAGTTCAGAAAGTCCGGCGAGCGGCCAATCGCCGCCCAGTCCTCGTGGGCGATGGCCGGGTCGGTCTCGACGGCGCTGGCCGGGAAGAACCAGCCCACTGTGACCTGCCCGGTCAGGCTGCCGTCGGGATTGATGATCACCTCGTATTCGATGCTTTCCTCGATGGAACTGTACCCCTTGGTGGTCAGGCTGCTATCTATCACAAACAGGTAATCATCCGTGGTCGGGACGATGGCTCCGTTGTAGCCCAGTTCAGTCGCCAGCGCTGCCAGGGCCGGGTCGTCAAAGTAGAACAGCAGGTGCTTCTCCGTGAGTGATCGCCACAGCGCGTCCAGGACGGCCGGGGCCTGCTCCGGGGGAACCTCCGCCAGGCCGCCGACGACCGCCTTGAACAGGCTGGCCAGGAACTGCTTGTGTGGCTGATCCCCTTCCTGCGCGCGGTAGTGATAGACACGCGCCCGCATGTTCTCGGCATCAATCACCTCGCCATAGTCAGGAACCTCTACCGGCCCCAACGCTTCCAGCAATGTCTCTACGCCGATCAGGTCAATGGCGATGACCCCATCCACCGGTGCGTGGACGTTCTCTCCGCGTTCGTAGAACCATTCCGCCTGTTGGGCCAGGGTGGGGAAATCAGCCGTCCACTGGGCATCCCAGCAGGCCCACACCGGCTCCTGGAGTTGAATCCACCAGGTAGGACTCTTCACCGGGCATTCCTCGTCTGGCGGTGTCAGGTTTGGCGGCCGGGTAGAGTGATATTCGTACTCCACAATCTGCCCTTCTTTGATCACCAGCACGCCAAAGGTCCCCACCCACCCCCCGGTCGGCCGCAGTTCGTCGTTGTTCTGGGCCATCACCAGGTAGACCCTCTGTTCTTGCAATCCCAACAAGCTGGTCAGCAGGTCGGGCATGGCGATCAGCATCTCGGTCAGCGCATAAAGGCGGGGCAGCAGGTCGTCTATCTCGTCCATGGCGGCCGCCATTTCGTCCGATAGCAATGCCCGGTCAATTTGCTCGGTGGCAGCCAGGGCCTCGGCCAGGCGATCCCGTGC
>JAUWHU010000135.1 GCA_030605705.1 Thermoflexia bacterium
ACGCTCAACATCCCCCCGGAAACGGCAGCAGGAACATACACCGTCCAGACCGGGGCGTATTGGCTGGAAACCGTAGAGCAACTACGCCTCGCTGGTGACGACGGCCAACTCTCCACGATAGTACAAATCAAACCTTGAGTCCAATAACGCGGCAAAGCCGCAAAGCTGCAAATGACAGACCATAATGGCTCTTTAGGATTTCGCCTGGTCGAGCCAAAATCAACCGCGAATTGCGCGAATTAACGCGAAAAAATCAAAAATCGCATTGGGGCAAAAGCCACACTTACATTGCTCCCAGCCCCCGTCTCGGGGGCGTCCCCTGGGCAAGTTTCCTCGTCAGCCCGCCCCCGGGGACGTGGGCTTTTAGAGCTTTTGGGAACAGATGTGTCACTTTTGCCACAGTGCCAAAAATCAGTGCAATCTGTGCGTAGTGTGGGCAGGCAGTGCCCACTAATTTGTGGTGAAAAATTAACGTCTCAGTGAACCAACCATGCAAAGTCCCTGAGACCCACCATAATAAAAGGGGAAAATTATGAAAAATTATTTCCGTTTCTTCATCGTTATTGTCGGCTTGCTCCTCCTGATTCTTGCATCGCTGGGGAGAAGATCCAGCACAGCCAGGGCACAACGGCAGGTAGGCACAACCGCTCCCCCTGCCAGCGAAGAAGTTTACGTGCCAGCAGGAGCATTTGCAAGAGGCTGCACCAGCGATTTCAATAACGGTAAGTGCGATGGAGATGCTAAACCGGTCACTCTAACTTATGTAGATGCCTTCTACATTGACAAAACTGAAGTCACCAACGCTCAGTACACAGCCTGTGTGACAGCAGGCGCGTGTCTTCCCCCTCGCTCCAACGCCTCCGAAACCCGACCTGACTATTTCACCAATCCTGCCTACGCGAATTATCCGGTTATCCAAGTGGACTGGGGCCGGGCCACCGCTTATTGCCACTGGGACGGCAAGCGTCTGCCCACCGAAGCAGAATGGGAAAAAGCCGCCCGTGGCACGGACATGCGCTGGTATCCCTGGGGCAATGAGGAACCCACGTGTGACCGGCTCAACTATGGCGTCGAGGTCTACGACTGGCATGGTTTTTACATATTTGTCCCCTGCGTCGGCGACACCGTGGCCGTCGGCAGCTATCCCAGTAACGCCAGCCCTTATGGCGCGTTGGATATGGCAGGGAATGTACGAGAATGGGTTTATGATCTCTACGAGAAACCCTACTATCCCTATGCGCCTTACTATAACCCCCAGGGACCAACAACCACAAATAAAATGGAACACCTCGTGCGCGGTGGCTCCTGGGCCGATCACAAACTCAACGGAACCAACACGTGGGTGCGATTGGATGAAGCGGAAATTTACAAATTCGAGCGTATTGGTTTACGCTGCGCCCGCGATGCTGAGGCCCCACCACCGACCCCAACGCCGACTCCAACTCCCTTACCCTCCGGCGAAAATACGGTCGGGACAGCAGGCGGCCTCGTGTGGATGACGTATCCCGATCACCTGACTGTGCTACACGTACCCTCCGACAGCATACATGTCGATACAATGTTCACGTTGACTTACGCGCAAAATGGCCGGGCCGGGGAGGATTTGCAAAGCGCCGCGCGATTCACCCTCGATGCAGACCACACCGAGACACTGACCGAGGCGGTGCAACTCCTCCTGGGGTTCAAAGAGATAGGCGGCGTACAGAGCGACACCCTGGCCCTCTACTACCTGGAGGCCGGGACGTGGGTGACGCACAACATCACGGTGACGGAGCAGAGCGTGGGCCACATCGTGGCGTGGGTCAACCAGCTGGGAACTTACGGCCTGTTGGGGAAAACCAATTGGGTTTATCTGCCGGTGATGTTGAAGTAGCGAATGGCGAATGTGCAAATGGCGAATGGAAAATGGCAAAGCGTGAGCATCCAGAAGCGACGAGCACCAGCAATAACCCGCTCCAGAACACCCGACGGCCCCGCTCAACCCAGATTCGCAATATCCCCCCTACCCGATCTCAAGCCGCCTGGAATTCGCTGCCGTCAGCCGGCGACTACTCCGCTTGTACTTGAACTAGCGTGGTCCGGCGATTTCATCGGCGGGCAGCCAGCAGGGTCAGGAAGCCTGAGTAGATATGAATTTTCTTACTATTAACAACTCCCACAGCACGCCAAATCCACCGCCCGCAAAACCAACAGCAACAACTCCCAAAAACGGCGCTTCCCTAAAAAAACCGTAAATGGTATCTGATGCTAATGCTATCAACACGACTCCCAACACCAATCCTATACCCCGAATCTTGGATTCAAGTGGTAAATTTCGGAAACATGAAATCAATTGTTCCATGATATACCTCCCAGACGATTCATTTCCAGCTCTGTCTACCTTCATCAAATAATCTAGGTGAGGTCGCGCCTTCCAGCCCCGGTCGCATGGCACCGTAGGGGAAGTATCGTGCTTGCCCTAAGCCGCCCAGGGAGCGCAGCGACGCGGCGTGGGTCTCCGAGACTACGCCACCCAGCTCATCCGTTGCCAGGGACGCGGAGCCGAGGTGGTCGCCGTGGAGGTAGGTGAGTACGCCGTCCCGACGCATGGCAATCCGCCGGCCCGCCGCGTAGTAGTACTTGGTGATGCGTAGCACGTTCATCCCCACTTCCGCACTGGCGAAGTTGCCTCTGTTGTCCGTCGCCGTGACGCGGAAGGTGTAGGCCCGCCCCACTTCAACGGGCAGCGCGTAGCGGGTGACCTGTGTCCGCGTCAGCACTTGCTGCCACGTAAATTACCAACCAGAAAAGAACAACTCACTCTTTATTAGGCCAGATATCCCATCCAAACAAGCGATCGGCCATATCATATCCTATCATAGCGAAAACAGAAAGAATCATAGATGACAGGATTGCAACTTCCCTCGTGAAGTCATGTGTGTTAGACAATAGTACCGCCACAACAAGCTCGGGTACAAAAAAGGTCAACCACAGAGTTATATAGTACTGCCAACGAGTTTGATGTATTGCCTGAGAGCGTATCCAGATGAAAACTAACAACAAAGCACTTTGAATGATAAAACCTAACAGACCAATCCAGGCTTCTACTACATCGCTAATCAGAAACACAGCCAAGAAACAAGCCAGCCAGAACAACCAAAGCACGATACATCCAGACTTTCTAGATTTTTGTCTTTTCCTTGTTTTCTTCATGGCGAAACTCTGATCCTCCAACCACTAGCATGACTAACGATATCCACTAGATCAACCACCATGCCTCCAATTGGCGCAGCACCTGTTAGCCCAAGTAACTCGTCCGAAGTGAGACCCCCATGCTTCTTGGGATGAACCATTCGGATAAAACTGTCGATGGCACCATAATAGCCAAAGGTATCTATAATTGCTTGTAACCCTACACCTCCTACACCTGCTTCTGGTCCCACTATAGGAGTACCCAGATACCCAGCACCTTCCACTACTATACTAAGTAAATCAAGTCTTATCGCCTCTCTATCTTCGCCGGTGATTGAATGTCGTTCGGTACTGATATGCCAATGCATTCTAGAGTAAGGGGTCGAGAAAGGCATGGATTTTTGCAATGAAATGAGCGTATATCGCGTCTGATGGTTGGCGAAGTAAGCATGGTCAATATCGCCAACCAGAATCCGACCTTCACCATCACGATGCAACCTATACGCTTCTTTGTATGAATCGCTTACCGCATCCCAGGGATTCGACAATATCAGATCGCCGTCTTCTCCTCGGCGCAGGATTTCCAACCAACCCCAACGATTCTCAAGAAGCCCACCACCCTCCTGGAAAAACGCCAATACCTCCTCCCATGAGGTAACCTCAAACGCCTCCATGATTTCGCCTTTGCTGTAATGTCCACTCGGATCCGTATACTTGAGTGGATTGTTCTGCACATAACTGTACCGGTTCAGGCTCTGCGGGTCGCCGGGACTGGGTACCAGCGTATCCGCGCTGACGAAGCGCCCTAGCGTGGGGTCGTAGTACCGCGCGTGGTAATCGTAGAGGCCCAGGCCCGCCTCGAAGCGCTGACCGGTATATCTACTTATACATATTTTGTTTGTCCCCTGCTGAATTATATGACCTCACCACGGTGCCTCTTCTTCATTTCTTTCCGCACTATCTCCTGTGCTGACCGTGAAGTGATCTTCACGGCATTGGTACCAGTGAGTGCCCTGTACTTGTTCAAAGCCTGCACTTTTCTGATGTTATTCAGCTCCTCCCACTCAGAGAACCGACCCGCTAGCAACGAAACACAATGCCGGCTGAGCATGCATGCCACTCTAGCAGTTTGCCACTCAATCATCGCCCAGTAGTCATCCCACTCATCGGGAAAGACGTATACCGGTTCACTGACCTCCGGCGCTAAGAACTCAATTATAGTACCTAAGCCAAATTCCCGCCCCAAAATCTCGGGATATGGCTGAACATCCGTTAAGACCTGCCCCCTGTCCAGCACAACCGTGATAATGACGCTGGGTGACTGAAATCGAACCAGACCATTTCCGAAAATCTCAGGATCGTACCTCTCTGCTACCACAGCAAACCCATATTTCTCAACTAAATACCCAAAGTGTTTTTTTACCAGTTCAATGAATGAGCATTCTCCCATATCCGCCTCCTAGTTTAGTGGAAGTAACCAGTCTTGCCCATTGACAGTGACCAATTGGTAGCCTTGGTCAATAAGATATTGCAGTTCCTGTTGGAAGAAACTACCCTTGTCAAAGATCCCTTTTACAAAGGGCGTATCAAGGAAGAAGACGTCACCTCGTGTAATAGC
>JAUWHU010000219.1 GCA_030605705.1 Thermoflexia bacterium
TTCTTTTAGCGCGAGGGCTTCAGCCCCGCGCCCCCCGACGGTTTATTTTCGAAGCAGATACGGAGAAAGACATGGCGCGACGACGCCGTTCCGGTTATTACAATTCCTACTGGCCCCATTACGAGCCGTCGCGGCCCGTAGCGGTTGATGGCATCAAGGCCCAAAGCCAACGCGGGAAGTTCGTCAAGAACTGGTGGGCTGATCGCTGGATCAAGGCGCTCAAACCGCTGATGGGCTCGGCGCGGCTGGGCCGGGGGCGCAGGTATGCGCGCGGCGGGCAAGTGCTGGAAATCAACATCCAGCCGGGCGCGGTGACGGCACGGGTGCAAGGTTCGCGCCGCGCGCCGTACAAGGTTCGCATTGAGCTCCAGCCTCTCAGCAACGCACAGTGGGACAAGGTGCTCAACGCGCTGGCAGGTCAGGCCATCTTCGCCGCGCAATTGCTCAACGGTGAGATGCCTGATGACATCGAGCAAGTCTTCGATGCAGTCCGTGTATCACTCTTCCCCACCTCGCGCAACGATCTGGTAACTCAGTGTTCCTGTCCCGACTGGGCCAATCCGTGCAAGCACATCGCGGCGGTCTACTACCTGTTAGGCGAGCGCTTCGATGCAGACCCCTTCCTGCTCTTCACACTGCGGGGACGTGACCAGGAGGCCGTCTCTGCCGCGCTGCGCGAGCGGCGCGCGGGGGGGCTGCCGGAGCCGGAGGTCGCTCCCTACGTTCCTGACGCCGTGGAAGCGGTTGAGGCCCCCGCCCTGGAGGACTGCCTGGGGCACTACTGGGGCGCGAGAGAGACCCTGGAAGGGTTCACCGTGCGCATCGCCGAACCGGCCGTGGAGCTGGCGCTGCTCAAGCGCGTCGGCATTCCCGATTTCGTGGACGCCGGGACCTTCCGCGCCCAGCTGGAGCGCGTCTACGCCGGCGTGACTGAGCGCGCGGTCGCGGTCGCCTTTAGCGACCGGGATGCTTGAAGCCACGGCGCAAATGGCAAATGTGCAAATGGCGAATGACAGACCATCAATTCGCGCACAAGCCACAAATCTTGTAGGGTAATTCTATGGCCCTCCTGAAAAAAGGGGGTCTCACCACGGAGGACACGGAGAAGATAGAAAAAATTTGATATTTGGTTTAAGAAAATTCCACTTCACACGTCAAAAAATTAATTTTCTCAAGGTCAAGTTTAAAATCTCTGCGCTCTCTGTGTTCTCTGTGGTGAAATTCTTAGTTTTTTCAGTAGACTCATTCTATCGTTTTCTAACGCCCCTCTTCATGCTCCTTGAGTCGCTGCGCGGCCCGCGCGGCAACCTCGCGCAACTCCTGGTGTAGACGTTTCTTGATCTGTTGGTTGTAGATGATAATCAACATTGCGTCAGGGGCAACGATTGTGTTGTAGTTCAGCCAGACCTGCCTCTCTTGAGCCACGGCGATGATGTGCAATTGCTCCCCTTGCAAATGCCCCAGTCGGCAGCCTACCAGCTCCGGGTAGTTAGCGGCCCGAATCTCCTCCAGGCTGAACTGCCCGGCGGTCAGGCTCACCAACTCGGCGACCGCCGGCTTGAGGATGCTGATCGCTGTGAAAGATGCCGCCACATGCGAGGTCTGGATCGGCGTGATGCCCACGGCGTTCAGCAGAGGCATGAACTTTGTCTCCAACACCCGGGCATAGACGTGTCGCGCTCCCTTGTTCTTGGCATAGAGCGCGCTCAACACGTTGGCCTGATCCTCCCGCGAACTGGCGATGAAGATGTGACAATGCTCCAGGGCCAGTTGATCCAGCACCTCCGTGTCAATGATGTCCCCCTGAATGGCAATGACATCCTCCTGCAGGCCAGCCTCCAGAGCCTGCTCCCGGTCGGGGAGGACGAAATAGAGCCGCCCGCCGATCTGTCCTTTCAACTGGGAGACCAGCTCCCAGGAAAAGGTACTGTACCCGACAACCACGACGTTGATTTTGTTCTTCATTGAGATAGACCTCCGAGGTCTTTGAGAAACAGTTCGATGCGCCAAAAAGATCCTGAGAACTGTTGTTTGAGAGTTGGATAGCGTCTGGATAGACCTCTGAGGTCTAAGGCGACATTGTCAAACTACTCGCGCAGCCCGCGCAACAGATAGAGCAGAGGGAAGATTTCCATGCGTCCGATCAGCATGTGGAAGATGAGTTGCAGCTTCAACAATGGGGACATGCCGTAGTACAACGCATCCGGCATGGCATTCAACCCCACGTTACCCTGCGCCGAAAAAACCGTGAAAAGCGCGTGGAGTGAGCGGTACCCCATCAGCATGAAGATCAGACTGCCCACCAGAGCCACTGCCAGGTAGAGCAACACGTAGGCCGCCGCCTGCAACGCCACCTTCTCGGTGATCAGGTTGTGTCCCATGCGGATCGGCATCAACGTGCCGGTGGGGTAAAAGGGGCGCTTGACCTCCCGGCGGACAATTTTCCACAGAATGATCAAACGCCACAATTTGAGCGCGCCCGTCGTTGAGCCATACACCGCTCCGCTCACCATCAAAAAAATGAGCGTGAAGACGAACACGTCGGGCGACTCGGCCAGCGCGAGCGTGGTACCCGCACCGCAGGTCGTGATGGCGGTGACGGCATAAAAGACACTTTCCAGTGCCCGCGCGACATGTCCGGCGCTGAGGGCCTGCTCCAGCAAGAGCAACCCCGATCCTCCGACGATGATGGCGAAGAGCGCGCGGATTTCGGGATTGCGGAAGAATTTCTTGACGTTGCCGCTGAGCAGGGCCTGGTGACTGCTGAAACTGATCCCCCCGCAGAGCATCAAGCCCATTGCCACGATGGAGGGCCAGGTGCCGTACAGCCCGACCCCTACGGGATTCGTCGAAAAGCCGCCGGTGGAGAGCGAGGTGATGGCGTGGGTCAGCGCGTGGAAAGGGGGCACGCCTGATATCCAGAGCAACAGGCTGCCGAGCAGCGTGTAACCGACGTAGATGAGCACGACAATCCGCCCCACCTGCCAGAGGTTAGTCGTGAAATCCTCGAAGCGCCCCTCGGCCTGGAAGAAACTCTGAGCTGCGCGCGGTGACGAGCCGTGCAAGAACAGCATGAACATCACGATGCCCAGGCCGCTGACCCATTGCATCAACACTCGGAAGAGGCTCAGCGAGACCGGCAAGTCCTCCGGGTGCGGGATCATCGTCAAGCCAGTGTCCGTCCAGGCGGAAAACGACTCAAACAGCGCGTTGATCCAGCTCATGCCGTGGGCCATGAAGGGGATGCTAGAAAAAATGGGGAGCAAAATCCACGCTAAGGCCAGGGTCATCGCTGTGTGACGGTACTCGACGTCGCCGGCGGAGGTCTTGCGGCGCAGGACGAAAAAGACAGGGATGAACAATGCTGCCCCCACGCCAAAAATCAGCGCCTGCGTGTACTCGGCGACGAACAATCCGATGACCAAGGGGATCAGCAAGAAAAAGCCATAAACGTATAAAATATCGGCCAGCAGGCCGGCAATGATCGGCAGGTCTTGTCTTTTCATTGTTTTCCTTGACGGGGTCAAGTATACCCAAGATAGAGCGGGTGGCGAATCTGGGTAGTCCCCCTCTTGAGTGTTGATAATCATGGAAGCGACAACTTAAACCGCCAAGCACAATCCAGCAGGAGCGCGATTTGGGAATCGCGGCTACAAACCAATCGTCGAAGGCCATAATGGCCTTCGACGATTTTTCCTCTCTGGAACGTCGCGTCTCTTACCCTTCTTGCTCCTCCCCGGTCGTCTGTTCCGGTTCGATTGGGGCCGGGGGCACGATAGGCTCAGAGCTCCGCAATTCCTGCGGCAGGATGGGAGGGGCCGGCTGGCCCGGCAGGCTGCCGCCGCGCGTGGCGTAAGGCATTGTTCCGAAACGGGTCAAGGTAACAGCGCCGGCTGCCAACGCCAGCAGCGGGAAGATCAGCAGGATGAAGAGACAATCGGGAACCAGGTTCACCAGTACCGCCAGCGTAGTGACGAGCAGCGTTCCCAGGACCGTCGAGCCTATCGCCGGGACCTGGGGCTGCTTGAAAAATCCCGCCAGGATGCGGCGGCCCAGCACGTCTCCCAGGGCCACCCATCCCAACGCCACCCCCACGCCGACAATTGTAGCGCCGAGCAACGCGAGAGGGGTCAAACACACGGTGATAGACAGCAGCAGGAAGATGAAAGCAGCTCCTAACAGCACCAGTAATCCCACGCCGAAGGACGGCAGCGGTTCTTCTGTCAGCACCCGCCCGGTCCGCTCCAGCTGCACCGGCCAGACAGTGGCGATCAGCAAGGCGAAAAGTCCCAACACCACGATGGTCACGAAGCCGCGCAGGAGATCCAGGAGCAGTTGCACCCACACCGGACGGGCGGTCGGCGAGGTCAGTGTCACCGGCCCTACGATGGGGAAATCCCAGCTGAAGCCAGCCGTTCCTTCTGCCGGAGATATCTCTCCGCCAACCGTGGCCCCCTCCTCGCGGGAGATGTCGCCTACAGCGGTAGCGTCTCCCTCAATGTAGGCCGTTTCCCGCAGGTTCAGCGGCCCGGCAGAGAAGACATCCCCCTCCACCTGGCCGGCGATGTCAGCGGGGCCGAAGACCGCCAGGTCTCCCGTCACCGTGGCTCCTTCTTTCAGTGTCACGGGACCGAAGGCCGTCAGGTCTCCATCCAGGTAAGAATCCTCTTCCAGCGTCACAGGGCCAAAGACCATCAAGTTACCGGTCACACTGTCGCCCTCTGCCAGGGTATAAGGCCCTAAATGGATTCCGCCACCGCCGCCCTGCACGGCCAACGCCGGCAGTGCCAGGGTTGTCAACAGCAAAGCCAAGATCAACGCCCAACTCATACGTTTTAACATCGCTACCTCCTCAGATTTAGATTCAGGAATGACAGCGCCTCGCGCGCCGGTAGAGCAAATACCCGGCAGATACCCCCGCGAGCACACCGGCGAGAGCCAGCCCTGCCTTGAGAGCATCCTGTCCGACGGAAGCGGCGCAAGATGGCCCGGCTACCGGCGCATAACGTTTGATGGCGAATTTCAGCACCCGCTGGGTCGCTTCCGGCGCGAGCCGGGTCACCCGCCCCAGGAACCGGCCCTGCGCCGTCACGTACGATTGCCGGCGGCGAGAAGCTACCGCGTTCCAGATCGCCTCTGCCACCGTTGCGGCAGGGACGACATCCAGCAAGCTGACTTTTTCAAATAGCTCCTCCAGCGTCGTGGGCTGCTCCGCCGCCAGCAGGTTGGCGTCAAAATTCGTCTCCGTCAGCCCCGGCAATACTTTGAGCACCGCGATATGGAAGTCGTCCAGCTCAATGGCGGCTGCATCGGAAAGATACCCCAACGCCGCCTTGCTCGCCCCGTAGCCGCTCATGTAAGGGAGGGGGATGCCCTCGACCAGGGAGGAAACGTTGACGATGATCCCGTCGTTTTGCTGCTTCATGATGGGCACCACCGCTTGCAGGGCGGCGACGGGCGCGAGGACGTTCAGCCTGAAAATGTATTCCAGCTGCGCCAAATCCAATGATTCCACCGTGCCGGAGATACCCCCGCCGGCGTTGTTAAGCAGGACATCAATGCGGCCAAAGTGCGCGTAGGCTCGTTGCACCAATGCCGTGATGTCTTCCTGCACCGTGACATCGGTGGGTACGACGAGCACCTGCCCGCCGCCGGCGCGAATTTCCTCTGCTATACACTGCAATTTATCCGCCGAGCGCGCGGCCAGGACCACGGCCCAATCCCGCCGGGCGAACAAGCGGGCCGTCGCTTCTCCGATGCCACTGCTGGCACCGGTGACGATGATAACTTTGTCGGTCTGCATGGTTAGAGATTCCTTTAGGAGTTACAAGTTGAAGGTTACAAGTTGAAAGTTGAAAGTTGCAAGTTAAAAGTTGCGCTGGCGGCGGCGGCCCACCACAATCACGGTCAGCGTCGCCAGGATACCGTTGGGCATCAGGAAGAACAACCACACTCCGGCCAGGCTCAGCGCAAGGGGCACCCATGTCCTGATAGTCGTGATCACACTCACGATGATGCGCAACAGCGGCAGCAACCAGATGTCCCGCGAGGCCAGCAGCACCGTGATCGTCCGGTTGCAATCCAGGAATTGCGTCCCCAAAACCAACAGCTCTAAGAACAGAACCCCGAGCGCGAGGAGGCCGCCACCGAGAAGCATCCCCAGACGTTGACGGCGGCGCGCCTGGGCCAACCGCTGCAGCGTCTTGAGCGTGAAATTCGCCGGCGGCTCCGGGACGGGCGCAGCCCGCAGTAACACCTCGAAGACCACCCAGGCCCGCTGCTCCTCCGGCGTCAATTGCCCCTCCATCCACCCTTCCTCCCGCCGGCAGGCCCTTACCTGCAATTTTTCAGGCATAGGCTTCCTCCTGCGTCTGCGCGCTCCGCGCCAGATACTCTTGATATTGCTGCGCCAATGCACGGCGCGCTCGAAAGAGTCGCGATTTCACCGCCGAGACCGTCAGCCCGGTGGCTGCGACGATTTCTGTGTAGGACAAGTTTTCCCAGTAGAACAAAACCACCACCGCCCGATCCGTGGGCGACAGCGTCTCCAGGAGTGCCCGCACCTGCTCTTGTTGCTCTCGCTGCAGGAGCTGGCGTTCCGGACTGGGGTCGGAGCCGGCCTGCCATTCCCATGCCCCGTCATCTCCCATGCTGTCCAATGAAAGTGTGGGTTTCCGCCGGCGCAGACGGTCAGTACACACGTTGGACGTGATACGCATCAGCCAGGGCTTGAAGGGACGCTCCGTGTCAAAGGTGTGCAAATTCATAATTGCCTTCACCATAGCATCCTGGGCGGCATCCTCCGCCTCGGTCGGGGTACCGAGCAGGTGATAACAACGCGCGTACACGGGTCGTTGGTAAGTTTCTACCAGCCGCGCAGTCGCCCGTTGATCGCCGTGGCGGGCGGCTATGATCCAGTCTCGTTCCAGCCGCAGCTGCGCTGGGGATATCACCATTGGTTTCCTACTCCCTTATACGCAAAACGGGAAAAGCAGTTGCAAAAAGGGGGCGACAAGTCAATGTCACCCCCTTGAAATCAATGGACTTAGTACCTTATCGACAAGATGCTTGTTTTTTGTGGCAGAAAATGAACCACAGATTTGTGAGCACTGCCTGCCCACACTACGCACGGATTACACAGATTGGGTAAAGAATGAGAGAAAATCAGTGAAAATCTGTGTAATCTGTGGTTAGATTTTTGGTTCTGGCTTGTCCAGGTTAGGATAGTTGTTCAAGCAAGACCAGAGCGACTGAGGTCGCCACTACGCCCCCCAGTAAAGTTACCGCAGCTCAGGAAGCAAAAGGAGGGTGTCTGGTTCTTCCAACTCTTCACTCAGGAGAGTGCCCTTGGGTAGTTCCTTTTCAATGGTCACCCCCTCGTATTCCTCGATCGGGCCATCGGAGCCCTCGACGTCACCGCGATAGCCCGTCCCCGCCGGGATCAGCTTGCCGATGATGACGTTTTCCTTCAAGCCATAGAGCGGATCCTCGCTGCCGCCCACCGCCGCGTTGGAAAGCACCTTGATCGTGTGTTGGAAGGAGGCTGCCGAGAGGAAAGAGTCCGTTGTCAGCGCCGCTTTGGTGATACCTAACAACACCTGGAGGCCACGGGCGGGTTGGTCGCCCTGGCTCACGAGCTCCCGGTTCGTCTTTTCGAAGCGTCGCCGGCCCACCATGTCACCCGGCAGGAAATTCGAGTCACCCGTGTTGGTAACGATGACTTTGCCTAACATTTTTCTGATGATGATCTCGAAGTGCTTATCTCTGATATTAACGCCCTGAGAGCGGTACACTTTCTGGACCTCGCTCAACAGGTAGCGCTGCACCGCCTCGCGGCCCTGGACTTGTAGAATGCGATGGGGGTTGGAGACGCCTTCACAGAACTGCGTGCCGGGTTCTATCTTTTGACCTTCGGCGACCAGGAGACGCGCGGAGGGTAGCATTTCGTACTCGCGCTCCTCCGTCATCTCGTAGCTCAGGGTCAGCACCTGCTCGCCGGACGCAGATTCGTCCTCGGTGTCGCCCAGGCGGATACGGCCCTTAGCCGTGGCGCGCAATTCCTGCACGGCAGCGGCTTCCTCTTCAGTCTCCGAGGGAACACTGCGGGCTAACAGAGCCTCGAGATCAACTTCATCACCATCTTCAACCAGAATCTCCCAGCCATCAGGAATCTCATGGACATTTTGTTTCATCTGACTGTCCACGACTCTGATCTTCGTGGTATCTCCCTCGCGGGTGATGTGAACGATGCCGCCGATGTCGGAAATTTCCGCCTCTCCCTTAGGGATCTTACGTGCCTCCAGCAACTCCTCCACGCGAGGCAAACCGCTGGTGATGTCACCGACGGAAGAGACGGTACCACCGGTGTGGAAAGTTCGCAACGTCAGCTGGGTACCGGGTTCGCCGATAGATTGCGCGGCGATGATTCCCACCGCGGTTCCGACGTGCACCAAACCGCCGCGCCCCAGATCTCTCCCGTAGCACAGGACACAACAGCCATGCTCCATCTCACAAGTCATGGGGGAGCGGACGTAGACCTCCGTCACGTGGGCCTCGTTGATAAGCGCGATTTTGTCCTCGTCAATTTCCTCGTCGCGCTGCACCAGCACTTCCCCGGTTTCGGGATGGGCCACGGGAGCCGCTGCCATCCGCCCGAGCAGCCGTTCGCTCAGTTTCTCCCCGGCGATGTCGTCATCCTGGCGGATCCACAGGCCCCGACGGGTTCCACAATCCGTCGCATTGATAATGATATCCTGTACGGTATCTACCAGCCGGCGGGTCAGGTAGCCGGCATTTGCCGTGCGCAACGCCGTGTCGGCCAGACCCTTGCGGGAACCGTGCGTGGAGATGAAGTACTCCAGGGCGGTCAGGCCCTCACGCAGGTTGGAGCGAATGGGCAGCGGGATAATGCGGCCCGAGGGATCAGCCATCAAGCCACGCATCCCCGAAAGCTGGGCGATGGGGCCGAAGCCCCCCTTGGAGGCCCCCGACTTAGCCATCACCGCGATGGGGCCGTAGGGATCCAGGTCATTCGCGACTGCCTGGGAGACGTTCTCACGAGCACGGGACCAGATCTCAATGGTGCGGTTGTACTGCTCCTCTTCGGTCAACAGACCACGGCGGTACTGGCGCTCGATCTCGGTCACCTCCTGGGTGGCGTCTGCTATGATCCCTTCCTTAGCCTCCGGCACCGTCAAGTCGTAGACCGAAATCGTCACGCCGGAGATGGTCGCGTACTCGAAGCCCAGGGACTTGATGTCATCGGCGAATTGGACGGTAATCTCGGGCCCCAACATCCGGTAACAAAGCGCGATCATCTCATTGAAGTCATTCTTGGAAAGCGGGCGGTTGATGTAACCCAGCGGTTCGGGCACGATGCGGTTGAAGAGCGCCCGTCCCACGGTCGTCCGCACCGGCGTCTCCGGGGCCGTTGCGGCAGCGCCGCCCTGCGCCAACAGGATAGGATCGTGCAGTCGCACCTGCCCCAGGACGTAAGCCTTCTCCACCTCGTCCAGGTCCACAAAGGCCCGCAGCGGCTCGTCGGTGGGTTCCCTGTCCATCGTCATGTAATAAATCCCCAAGCACATGTCTTTGGAAGGACCGATGATGGGCTGCCCATCTGCCGGCTTGAGGATGTTGTGCGAGGCGAGCATCAGCTGCCGCGCCTCCTCCACCGCCTTGCGGGAGAGGGGGATATGCACAGCCATCTGGTCACCATCGAAGTCGGCATTGAACGCCGAACAGACGAGGGGGTGCAGATGGATCGCTTTCCCCTCAATCAGCACCGGCTCAAAGGCCTGGATTCCCAAACGGTGCAGGGTGGGCGCGCGGTTCAAGAGCACGGGCCGGTCCCCGATCACCTCTTCCAGGACTTCCCAGACTTCGGGGCGCTGACGCTCGATCAGACGTTTGGCGGCTTTGACGTTGGTGGCATAGTTGTATGCTACCAACCGTTGGATTATAAAGGGTCGGTAAAGTTCCAGCGCCATGGTCTTAGGCAGGCCACACTGGTGTATCTTGAGGTACGGGCCAACCACGATGACCGAACGGCCAGAGTAGTCCACGCGCTTACCCAACAAATTGCGGCGGAAGCGGCCTTTCTTGCCCTTAAGCATGTCGCTCAGGGACTTGAGCTGGCGCCGCCCACGGCGGCTCATCGCCTTGCCCCGCTGGCTGTTATCAATCAGGCTATCCACGGCCTCCTGAAGCATGCGCTTCTCATTGTGGATGATGACCTCCGGCGCGCCCAGATCCAACAGTCGCTTGAGGCGGTTATTGCGATTGATCACCCGGCGATAGAGATCGTTCAGGTCAGAGGTGGCGAAGCGTCCACCATCCAGCTGCACCATGGGGCGCAGTTCCGGCGGCAGCACGGGCAACACGGTCAAAATCATCCACTCCGGGCGGTTGTGATGATCGCTCTTGTGCAGAGCTTCCACCACGCGCAAGCGGCGAGTCGCCTTCTTGCGTCGCTGTGCCGAGCGACCATGCCGCACGTCGCGCCATAGCTCCTCGGAGAGCACTTCGAGATCCAGGTGAGAGAGAATTTCGTAGGCCGCCTCGGCGCCCATTCCCGCTTTGAATACCTGGCCCCATTTCTGGCGCAGCGCGCGGTAGCGCGCCTCGTTGAAGAACTGCTTGGGGGCCAGCCCTAACAGCTCCTCGCGTTCCGCACCATACCGCCCGCGGATAAGATCTTGCTTATCTTGCAGCTCCTGGCGGATGCGCTCAATCCGTTCCTGCACACCCGCTACCCAGGCCTCTTTGTCCTCGTCTTTGGGGGAGAGCAGATCTTCCTCACGCTCACGGATCTCCCGATCCACCGCATCCAGCGCGTCCTGGGCCACGGTGTTGAGGAGCGCGTAGTGTTCCCGTTGCACAATCTCGCCTGCCGCTACGATCACCGTATCGGTGGGAGTGAAGATGATCGGCTCGGACAGCTCGCGGCCCATCATGCCCTCCAGTCGTTCCTGGAGGCCGCGCGCCGCATTGAGGATTATTTCGGTGCGGGTGTTGAGCTCCGCATCGAGTTTGGCCCGCATTCCCGCGTGGGCTGCTGCTACCTGTTCTTGCTCCTGGGTCAGTTTACCTTCCAAATTGGAAATTGCCAGTTGGGCGGCTCCATCCAAAGCGGTGCTGCGCGCCTTTTCCTGTTCTTCCAGGCGGATCAGAGCGCGCTGGCGGGCTTCTTCATCCACACTGATGACGATGTATTGGGCAAAGTAAAGGACGCGGTCCAGGTTACGTTTGCTGATGTCGAGGAGGATGCTCAGATGGCTGGGGACACGGCGCGTGTACCAGACATGGGCCACCGGCGCGGCCAGGGTGATGTGCCCCATGCGCTCGCGTCGCACCGCGGAGCGGGTGACTTCGACACCGCACTTATCGCAGATAATGCCACGGTAACGGATGCCCTTGTATTTACCACAGTAACATTGATAGTCGCGGCTGGGGCCGAAGATCGCCTCACAGAAAAGACCATCCTTCTCCGGGCGCAGCCGCCGGTAGTTGATGGTCTCAGGCTTGGTCACCTCACCGTAAGACCACGAGAGAATGTTCTCCGGCGAGGCCAGGTTGATACGCAGCATTTTGAAGGTGCGTGCTTCTATCATTTGTTCGTCACGGTTCATGTTCTTTTCCCCCACAGGTCACTCTGCCGGTCACAATCTCCCAAGCAACACAAAAGAAGCGTCTGAGGATCGGGGTGTTGCATCCTCAACGCTTCGTCCGTGTAAAAGTATGCGGGCTGCCATAGAGAAACGCATTATAACCCGATTCAGCTAAAAGTCAATCAGCAAGAGTTACAAGTTGCAAGTTGCAAGTTACAAGTTGAAAGTTGAAGGTTGCAAGTTGGTGTCGCCTGGGGAGTGAGGAGTTCGGCGGCGCGGCGGTGCTCACTAGAAGATTGGGTAGTTACCTATTGGCAAAAGATAAATTGCAGATCCGAGCAGATTTTCATGGCGCCAAACGTCCGGTGACCGCAAGTACACCGGACTACGCAGCAACGCCGGATGAATCCGGCTAGCCCAGTGAACGGGGCATGGCTCCGAGCACTGGCATGAACGCCAGGGCATTTTCGGTGTGACGCGGTCGGTAAGTTTGGGGCAGAAAGCCCCAATGAGGCCGGGCAGAGGAATGAGGAATGAGAAGTGAGGAGTTAAAAGTTAGGAGCGGCCCAGCGCGCTTTGGAAATCACGGCTATTGCCCAAAAAGTCCAGGGGCTTGTTCGCTGCGCTGGAGGCGCTTCCCATAGTTGGCTCCCTGGGACCGGGCAGCGCCATGATTCGAGGAACTCATTTTCACAAGCTATTCAATGACATAAGGTATCATGACTTCAAGGTCTGTCATTGGATAATGTCGCTTGTTTCGCGTGATCAAGCCGGCCCTCTGGATGAAGGCTGTGGCTGCAATAAGGGCATCGGGTAACGCCAACCCCTGAGATCTTAGGTATTGTGCGCGGTACTCCCCTGCTTTCCTGGCGACCTCTCCATTTACGTCGAGCCGCGTCAGGTTAGCGAACAACGCTCGAATGCTGGATTCCTCACCTGGGCGCACGTTGGAGTAGATCTCCGCCTCACTGATCACCGAAAAGCAGATTTCTGCGCCATCCAACAAAAGGGAATCAATGAAATCCAAAGCCTGCGGGTAGCCCCGCAGGTGATCAATGAGCACATCCGAGTCGATCACATAGCTAGGCCAGTCCAAGTCTTTGCTCGCGTTCATCCCACTCCTGACGCATTTCGCCTACAATAATAGTGCTATCAGCCGCCAGATCGTCCCGGTCTTTCCAAACACCAAAGCTCTCGTGCAACATCTTGTGTGCCAGACCCCGCTGCTTTTTTTCCTCCAAGAAGCGTCTAGCAGCTTGTTCCAGCAGGTGATCAGGGGAAGTTGCCTCCTCTTGCCCCAAGGAAACAAACGCTTGCCATACTGTCTTGGGAAGACGTATTTGAATCGTGCTCATGGTGTTTCCCCCTTTGTTTGATTGCCTGTTTGAACAATTCGTTCTCTGCTGACTGCATTATATCCCCATATTACTCGAAAAGCAAAGGGGATTTGGGGATTGGTGAGTGAGGAGTAGTAACTGGTGAGTGGTAACTGGGGACAGGTCAGCGTTTCAGCGACTCAGCGGCTACTCCAAACGCGGGGTCGCACTCCGGCACGAGGGCCCGTATCAGCCGGGTAATCTCGGTCTCATCTCCCTGACGCGCGGCGACCAGCAAGGAGTCTACTCTTTGCTCCACGGGCAAACAGTCTTCTTGCTCATTTTGCGAGATGAAGATTTTCTCATGCACTGTGCGATGGTATGTTTCTTCTTCGAGGAAGAGCTCCTCGAAGAGTTTCTCACCTGGTCGCAGACCCGTGAAGACAATCTCGATATCGTCCCCTTCCCTCAGCCTTGCCAGACGGAGCATGTCACGAGCCAGGTCAACGATCTTCACCGGTTCGCCCATATCCAACACGAATATCTCACCGCCCTGCCCCAACGTGGACGCCTGGAGAACCAGCTGCACGGCCTCGGAGATCGTCATGAAGTAGCGTTTGACCTCTGGATGCGTCACCGTGATGGGGCCGCCACGGGCAATTTGCTCCTGGAAGAAAGGCACCACGCTCCCCCGGCTGCCCAGCACGTTCCCGAACCGCACTGCGACGAAGTGCCGCTCGCAACGTCGCGCCGCCTCCACTACCAAACGTTCCGCGACCCGTTTCGTCGCCCCCATCATGCTGGTGGGATGCACCGCCTTGTCGGTGGAGATCATCACGAAGTGGGAGATGCCGTTCTCCTCGGCCAGGCGCAGCAGGTTCCACGTGCCCAACACGTTGTTAGTGACCGCCTCCTCGGGATTGGCCTCCATGAGCGGAACGTGCTTGTGCGCCGCCGCGTGGAAGATCATCTCCGGGCAGAACCGGGCGAAGACCTGCCGCAGTCGCGCTACGTCGCGGATGTCGGCGATGACGGGAGAGAGCGTCAGGTCGGGAAAGGTCCGGTGTAGCTCATTGTGGCTGTTAAAGATGGAGTTCTCGCCATGCCCCAGCAGAATCAGGGATGCGGGCCGGCTCGCTGCGATCTGGCGACAGAGCTCCGAGCCGATGGAGCCGCCCGCGCCTGTGACCAACACCCGTTTGCCCCTCAGTGCCGTCTGCACCTGGGTGGTATCCGTCTTCACCGGATCACGTGCCAGCAAGTCTTCTAATCGCACCGGACGCAGCCGTTGAATTTCCACCCGGCCGGAGAGCAGGTCATACATTCCCGGAAGGATCTGCGTTTCCACGCCGGCCTCCCGACACACCTCCACGACCCGGCGCAGCTGTTGCGCCGGAGCGCTGGGGATAGCGATCAGCACTTGCTGGATGTGATGCTCCTTGGTCAGTGCCGGAATCTCCGCAACCGTCCCCAACACCTTGCACTGCCCGATGTACTGGCCCTTCTTGCCGGGATCATCATCCACGAATCCCAGGGGCCGCAAGCCCAACTGCGGATTCCGCCAGATCTCCCGCAGGATCAAATTGCCGGCCTCCCCGGCCCCCACGATCAATACGCGCCGGAGCGTTCCCTGGGCCGTGCCTTTTTTCTGCCTCAAGACGCCATACGACCAGCGCAGGCCAAAACGCGGGCCGGCCACGACCACCAGCGTGAAAAATAAGTCCAGAAAAGGGATGGAGCGGGGCAACGGCGGCAAGGCCGTCCAATGGATCAAGAGAAATATGACGGCGACGAGCGCGAGCTCCCCCAGCAGGGCGTCTTTCAATAGCAGGACTGCTTCTGGCAGACTCGCGAAGATCCAATAGCGAGCGTAAAGCCCGGTCGCCAGGAAGAGCGCCAACTTCAGCGAGACGGCGATGCCGGCGCAGACCACTGCCAGCAGCACATACTCTTCCAGGCGCGCGCTTCCCAATCGCACAACGAAGGCCAGGAAGACGACCGCAGGTATTGTCAATAAGTCCCAGACGAAAAAATAGCGGTTGCGAAAGTTCAGGATATGGTTCATCTGTTCCCCATTTCAGTAAAGTGCGGATTGCAGCAGCTCAAGATCGGACGCAGATTTCCGCAGATAAAAACAGAACCAAAAAGATAACCACGGATTTGTGGGCACTGCCTGCCCACACTGCGCACAGATTGCACTGATTTTTGATTTTTTCGCGTTAATTCGCGCCACCTGTCCTGAGTCTCCAAAGGATTCGCGGTTGATTTTGGCTCGACCATGCGAAATCCTAAAGAGCCAGCTAGTTACCTGACACTTTTAATTTTGGACGCAGATTGGCGCAGAAAAACGCAGATTTTTTAGTTTTTCCCTGGGAAAGCCTTTTTTATCAGCGTCCATCCGCGTTCATCTGCGTCCCATTTTGGAAACTGTCAGGTAGCTAGAAGAGCCATACAAATTAGCCATCATGTTGGTCCGGCGTGGACCTATCGGTAAACCAGGATGCGACTTGAGCAATTACCGCTTCTGCCAAAGTCAAGGCCGTGTTAGCTGCTCCCTGATTGTAAACTCGTGCTGGTATATCATCTGGAAGCCCGTTGGGGTAGCGAGTTGGAATGTAATAGCTGTCGAGTAATGCCCAGTCAGTCAAGTTATGTTGAAATTCGACATCATATTCAGCTGCGTTCTGGCAAAGTCGCCGCACCGAGTGACCAATGACCATTTCTTCCCCCTGCGCGTAGAGAAACGCCTTTAACGACTTTTCGGCTGCCTGCTGGGCCAGAAAACAAACTAAATAGTAAGCGCCTTCTGCATTAAGGTGCTCTGCCCATCCCAAGTCGATTTGTGCCTGTTCTAGCCAGCGTCTTCCTTCGATGTCAGGTCCCTTTCTCATAAAGCACCTTTCCTGTTTTAAGTACATGGCGCAAAAACGGTCTGTCCCGCAGCTGTTCCAGCTCACGAGGTGTATATACCAACAAATCCAAAGCCACACCGGCGCGCAAACGACGGGCAAGCTCCGCATTCCGTGTCACAAAATCCAGCTGTGAATGCATTACTACTAGCAAATCCAGATCGGTGAACAAATCACGTCGCCCCGCCGCATACGAGCCGAACAAAATGATTTTTTGCACCATCGGCAAATTGCTCAATTGCTGCACCAAGTCATCCAAATCATGCTCCAATGCCTTTACGTAACGTTCTCGCTCAACGGATGATGTCAGGGTCATGGCATTTCCTCCAGTTCAGCTAGTTTAGCGGCCCAGCGGTTCGGCATCCCAGCTCTTTTATAGAACGCAGATAAAACCCCAAAAAGTTATCTTTATCCTGCAAATCTGTTTTTATCAGGTAAATCTGCGTCCCATCTGTCCTTGAGCGTCTCACAGACGTACTCCACCTGCTCCGCGCTCAGGTTGTTGTGGAAGGGCAGCGCTAGCGTGTACCTACGTGAATCTGCGTCCCCAAATTGGGTCATCGTACCAAAGCCAGAATAGTTTGCGCGATGATGCCCCAATCACGCCACACTGATCTGTGCTCCAGATACTCCAACTCAATAGATTCCAGAGGTCAGACAGGGGTAGTATAGATGTCGAACTCGGCGACGCGACGCCAATCGCTGTCGAGCGTGGCT
>JAUWHU010000155.1 GCA_030605705.1 Thermoflexia bacterium
AACTTGACCTTGAGAAAATTAATTTTTTGACGTGTGAAGTGGAATTTTCTTAAACCAAATATCAAATTTTTTTCTATCTTCTCCGTGTCCTCCGTGGTGAGAGGCCTTTTTTCAGGGGACTCATCATTATTTTCTAGCGGCCGTAAACTCATCCTCTCCAAAGACCCCCCGGTAGCGCGCCACAAATTCCTCCAACGTGTAGTGGTGCGCCTGCGGGCCGTGTGTTTCCAGGACGTAGGTCGCGGCTAAACTGCCGATGCGTCCCGCCGTTTCCCAGGACATTCCCAGCGACAGCCCTTTGATGAAGCCCGCGCGGAAAGCGTCGCCTACGCCCGTCGGATCCAACACCTGCTCCGGCGGCACAGCGGGCACCGCGATCTCCTCGCCGGCCCAGATCACTGAGCCTTGTTCCCCGCGCGTGACGATGACGGCGCGGGTCACGGCGGCGCGGATTTCGTCCGCCGTCATTCCCGCGCGCTCCTTCAACATCTCGAACTCGTAATCGTTGACGATGAGGATGTCCGCGCCCTCGACTCCTGTGCGTAGATCGTCCCCGCTCATGCGCACGATTTGCTGGCTGGGGTCGTAGATGTAGGGGATACCCAGTTCCTTGCACTCCGCCGGATATTTGAGCATCGCCTCCGGGTCGTTGGGAGAGATGATGGTCAGGTCTACGGGACGGTCGAGGTCATGGAAGGAGAGCTCGCGGGCGTGAGCCATCGCGCCGGTGTAGAAGCTGGCGATTTGGTTCTGCTCCTGATCGGTGGTGGCGAAAAACGAGGCGGTGAACACGTCAGGGATGGTCACAATCGTTGAAGTATCCACGCCATGCGCTTCTAACCAGGCGCGGTACTCGCTGAAATCCTGCCCTACCGTTCCCATCACGCGAGGTCGCTCGCCCAGCAGCCCCAAACTAAAGGCGATGTTGGCCGCGCAGCCGCCGCGTTGACGGCGCATCTCATCCACCAAAAAACTCAGGCTTAGTTTTTGGAGCTTGTCGGGCTTGACGTGCTCCAGGAAATTACCCGGAAAGGACATCAGGTAATCGTAGGCAATCGAACCGGTGATCACGATGTTCATGTAATTCTCCATGTGCGGCTTAGCGTTTCAGCGTCCCAGCGTCTTAGCGACTGCTTTGCAGAGTGGTCAACCCTACACTTGCCAACCTGCAACCTGCAACCTGCAACCTGCAACCTGTAACCTGTAACCTGCAACTTGCAACTTGCAACTTGCAACTTGTAACTTGTAACTTGTGCAGGCTTCACTTTACCACAAAGGGGGCGAAAGTCCAACGTTCCGAGGTCGGAGAGGCCATGTCTCCCTTGTCATAGGAGTCCCTCGCACTAAGAAAACAAAACTTTTCAGGCTAACATCAGCCCACTTTAGTGGGCTTTGCACTTTTAACCTGGGGCTTCTAGCCCCAGGCTCGAAAGAAGTCCGTGAAGACCTGCAGCATGTAGTCTAGGCGCGCTCGATCCATGCCGGGGTACAGACCGATGAAGAACGCGGTGCGCAGTACGCGGTCGGTTTCCTGCAGCGGCGTGGCGACGCGGTGACGGATGTGGTGGTAGCCGGGTTGTTTGAGGATGTTGCCCGCGAAGAGGTAGCGCGTCTCAATGAGGTGTCGGTTCAGGTAGTCATTGAGCTCGCGGCGGGTGAAGGGAGCCGTCTCCCGCACGGCTAAGGTGAACGCAAACCAGGCCGGGTCGGCCTTAGAACTCCATCGGGGCAACACAAGATACTCTTCATAGGCTCTGAGTCCGGCGTAGAGCACCGCGAAGTTGCGCTTGCGGGCTGCGACGAAGCCCGGGAGCTTCTCCAGCTGCGGCAGCCCGATGGCGGCGGGAATTTCGGTAAACTTGAGATTGTAGCCGATCTCCGTGAAAGTGTAGCGCGGGTCGTAATCCTCGTCCAGGCCGGTGACGAGGGTGGGGGGGCTGCCATCGGGGTCATAATCACGACCCCAGTCGCGCAGAGTGTGGGCGATGCGGTAAAGTTGCGCGTCGTTGGTGCCCACAGCGCCGCCCTCCCCTGTGGTGATGTGATGCGCGGGATAGAAGCTGTAGGTCGAGAGATCGCCGTAGCTGCCGCAAGGCCGCCCGGCGTAACGGGAGCCTAAGGCATCGCAGGTATCCTCGATCACGAAAAGGTCGTGGGCGCGGGCGAATTCCAGCACGCGATCCATTTCCACGGGATTGCCCAAGATGTGCGGAACGAAGAGCGCGCGCGTCCGAGGCGAGAGAGCCGC
>JAUWHU010000357.1 GCA_030605705.1 Thermoflexia bacterium
ATTACACGGATATTTTTGTAAAAAATAAGGAAAAATCCGTGTTAATCTGTGATATCCATGTCCAAAAGCTTATCGTTTTTATTGAGGAGCAACTCTATCAAACAACGTAGTAACGATTTTAGTCGTTCAGAGCGACTTCAGTCGCTACTACGACTACCACATCTTGAGAATTTGGGGATAATTATTTCTCTGGAATAGCCCTGCGAAAGCAAAGATAAGTGAGATCATACGATGAAACGTATCTTCTCAATAAATAGAGTACGGTAAAATATCTGTTACCATTCCTTTTTAACGCAGAGCCGCAGAGAAAACTATATAAAACTCTGCACCTCTGCGCCTTTGCGTCTTTGCGTTAAGAATGAGACTTGCTGCAGGAGAGCCGCTGCTTTGTGTACATAATTTGTGCTAGCGGGTACGGTCTGCCGCAGGTGTGGGCAGGCAGTACACACCAAATATTAAGAAGGTACGATGAAACCATTGTTGACTTTGACCCCTCGCCCGGAAGCCCTGGCCCGGCTGCGGGCTGCGTTGCCGTGCCGCGCTCTGCCCACCGAGATCCTCGCCACGGCAGAAGCGCGCGGTCGCGTGCTGGCGGAAGACATCACCGCGCCGCACCCGCTCCCGCACTTCGCCCGCTCCACGATGGATGGTTACGCCGTCCGCGCTGCCGACACGGTGGGCGCGAGCGAGTCGCTGCCGGCCTACCTGCAGGTGAGAGGTGAGCTGCGCATGGGACAGCCGCCCCAACTGAAGGTCAGCGCCGGCGAAGCGGCGCTCATCCACACCGGAGGCGCGCTGCCCGCCGGAGCCGATGCCGTGGTGATGATCGAACGCACGCAGGAGGCCGGCCCTCAAGAGATCGAGGTGCTGCGAGCCGTCGCGCCCGGCGAGAACGTGATCGCCGTAGGCGAGGACGTGCAGGCCGGCACACTGGTACTCGAAGCCGGACACCTCCTGCGCGCCCAGGAACTGGGCGGGCTGGCGGCGCTGGGTATCACGCAGGTCGGCGTGACGCGGAAACCGCGCGTGGCGCTGATCTCCACCGGCGATGAACTCGTCCCGCCGGACACGCTACCAGGAATCAACCAGGTCCGCGATCTCAACAGCACGGCCATCGCTGCGCTGGTCGAAGCCCACGGCGGCATCCCTCTCCGCTATGGCATCCTCCGCGACAGCGCCGACACGCTCTACGCCACCGCCGCCCAAGCCCTGGCCGCAGCGGACATGCTGCTCATCACCGCCGGCAGCTCCATCAGCGCGCGCGATGTGACCGCGACGGTCATCGGGCGGTTGGGGGAACCGGGGATCCTGGTTCACGGTGTCCCTATCAAGCCAGGGAAACCAACCATTCTGGCGGTCTGTGCGGGCAAGCCGGTCTTCGGCCTGCCGGGGAACCCTGTTTCAGCGCTCAACTCCGCGCGGCTCTTCGTCGCGCCCACGCTGTGGTGGCTCCAGGGAGCAGAACCACCACGTCCCGGCTACGCGCGCGCTCGCCTGGCGGAAAATCTACCCGGTGCGGCAGGACGGGAGCGTTTTGTCTCGGTGCGGCTGGAGGAACGGGAGGATGGGTTGTGGGCCATCCCGATCTTCGGCGAATCCAATCTCATCTTCACGCTGGTGCGCGGTGAGGGTGTGGTACACATCCCGCTGGGAGCTACAGGGTTGCCCCAGGGCCTGGAAGTTGAGGTGGAGTTGTTGAGATAGAATGGAGAATAGAGAATAGAGAATGGAGAATGGAGAATGGAGAATGGAGAATGGAGAATGGAGAATAGAGAATGGTGAATGGTGAATGGGAAGTCGTGCATGACGTTTGACGTTTCCCCGGCACGTACTATGGATCGTATCTTCTCAAAAAGTGGGGGGCAAATCATGAGGCGTAGCAAAAATCAGCCACGAATTTCACGAATTAACACGAAAAAGAGAAGAAAATTAGTGAAATTGTGCGCAGTGTGGGCAAGTAGTGCCCACGAATTCGTGGCAGAAAAGAGCAAGACCGGCTCAAGATGTCCCGGATTATTGAGAGGATACTATGGATCTTACACGTTGTGATTTGCACTTACCCAACGGCGCTGCCACCCTGCTACGCGCGCCGGGCGTACCGGAAGCCCCGGCGGCGACAGCGGCCTTGCTCAAGGCGGTACGCCGCGTCACGGCGGAGCGCGTCTTCGTGATGGGGCCAGGTGCGACGGCGACCGCGCTCTGGGCGGCGCGGACCGGAGCGGAGGTTGTCACCTGGACGGAGAACTTGGCCGAAGAGCACACGCTGACGGCTACTTTTTCGGAAAACGGTGTACCGTCCCCGCGCAGCTTCCTCCAGGCTGATTTTGCCGGTCTGGAGCCGGAGAGTTGTGACCTGGCTCTCATCCATCTACCCCGAGGGCGCGCGCTGCAAGCGGAGGCTCTACGTCTCGGCGCAGCGCTCTTGCGGCCGGGGGGACGGCTCTATTTCGTGGGAGCGACCAAAGAAGGGGTGCGCAGCGCGTTGGAGCAGGCCCGCGCACTTTTCGGGCAGGCCAACGTCCTCGTCCGCCAGGGAGGTTATCATGCCGGAGTTGCTCCACGCCCAACAGGAGATTTTCCCCTGCCGGAGGTACTTTACGAGGAGCACACCATCATCGTGGATGATCTTCCCACACGCCTCATCAGCCCGGCGGGCGTCTTCGCTGGCAACCGGCTGGACGAGGGAGCAGCTTCGCTCATCGCCGGGATGCGGATCGCGCCGGGCGCGCGGGTGTTGGACCTGGGCTGCGGCACAGGGTTGGTCGGGCTGGCCGCGCTGCGACGTGGGGCGCAGGTCACAGCAGTGGATGTCTCGGCGCGAGCCGTGGCCGCTACCCGGCGCACGTTAGCCGCCAACGGTTATCCAGAAACAGTCGCGTGTCTCTCCATCGGGGTTTCGGCGATCGCGGAGGAGCGCTTCGACATCGTCGTGACCAATCCGCCGTTTCACCAGGGGCGCGGCGTGGATTTCGAGGTTGCGCGGCTTTTCATCGCCGGCGCAGCGCGGGTGCTGCGCCCTGGCGGAAGCCTGTACCTGGTCGCCAACGCCTTCCTGCGCTATGAGCCGTGGCTCAAGGAACGCTTCCCGCGTGTCGGAATCGCCTGGGAAAGCCGCCGCTTCAAGGTGTGGGAGACGGGGGGAGAGAGAATAGAGAATGGAGAATGGAGAATGGAGAATGGAGAATGGAGAATGGAGAATGGAGAATCCGATAACTGACGGCTGAATGGTTGGGACGGTCTCAGCGATGATGCGGACGAAGGACAATTTGCAGTTACGCTGCTACAGGCCAGCCTCGTCTGCTAGCGATAGTGCATAGTGGTAAAGTGTGTCGCTCAAGTAGAAGCCAGCAGTCTGGCACAGTGCATCCAGATGAGGGCGCACAGTCTTCACCATGCCACGCGCCTTAGCCTCCAGCAGAATACCCAAAACTCCGACGACACGAAGTTCCATTCGTTGAGCTGCGTGCCGGCCCTCTCGTTCGTCCAGCAGGACAAGATCGGCCTCGAGTTCCAAAGCCAGGGCAATCGTCTCGGATTCGCCTCGATCCAAATCACGTTGCAAGACAGTGACCAGAGCCTGATTTTGGATGGTATGGCACTCAATCCAGTCAGCCTCGGCGACTTCGTTGCGGCCCGGCCAGGCCTGCCCTCTGGCGTTCAGCTCTTCCCATACTCCGCGCGCAATGTGCAACCGGCCATACAGACAGCGCAGGAGATCAAATTGGCCAATGGCGGCCAAGTTGGTCAGGGGGGAGGTGTTGCTGACAACGATCATAGCCGCCCCAACTCACGGAGTGTAGCCATGTCCTCGTCCAGGTCTCTCTTGTCGTAGTGTGGCGAGATACGGCGCAGGGCCAGAAGTTGGCGAAATTCCCATAGCGACATCCCCGCCAAACCCCGCGCCTTACCAATAGATAAACGTCCTTGAGCATACAGGTAAACCGCCATTTCCATCTTTAATTCAGCCGGAGTGAGACGGGCTGAATCTAAAACATCCTGGGGAATTTCCAGTACACTGACGGTGCTCATCTTAACCTTCCTTTTCGCTGATTGCGTCCACTCAATTATACCCCAGATTTTTTTCCTGGGGCTGCCACGGCCCTAAGGCCCGTTGGCCGAGGGAAGACCCCAGGCTAAAAGAGCCAAGTCCGCTGAAGCGGACTGTGGTTATGGAAATTTACTGTGACCGGTGGGGATTATTTGCGAAGCAATCGCTGGAGCGCACCCTCCGTCTCAACTTTCCACTACATGCACCCACGGTAAATCGTCCTGCACGACCCGAGCCAGCTTTTGGTCGGCAGTCCAGAACTCGCCGCCCAGCCAGTCTGCCAGCGCCAGGTAATGCGCGTCGTAGGCCACCGAAAGCGAGAAACGCTCGGCTAAAACCAATGCCCGTTGGTGTAGTTCCCGAGTACCGTAGAGACGCACGGGCAAAGCGAACGCTGCTTTGAGCGCCAGTCTCACCGTTGATGAACTCATCATTTTGGCCCGTTGGTAGCGGTAGAGGGCGTTGCTGACCTCGTAATAAAGCAGTGTGGGGGCAGCGATCTGCCGTCCGCCGGCGTCCCACTGCTCCCACAGCTGCTGGACCACCTCATCCTGTGGGTCTATGATCAGGCGGATCACCAGGTTAGCGTCAACGCAGAGCGTTAAGTTGCTCATCTCGCTCCTCTCGCATCTCGCGCAACAGATCCTCAGGCGGCATTAAATCACGCCCGCCCAGCTCGGCTCGGACTTGTGCCCGCGTCTGGCGCACTAAATCCCGCCAATTCTCGCGTTCTTTTTGCGCTGCTAACAACCGCTCGTACCTATTCACAGAGATCACGACCACATGAGGCTTTCCGCTGTGCTCCACAAAAACCGTCTCCTGCTGTTCCACCACGTGTTGCATCAATTCACCAAAGTGGATGCGGGCATCGGTGGCGCTCATTGTGCGCTGCATGTTTCACTCCCTTGCCATTAATCAATCCATTACTTAAATCAATTCTACTCTTTCTGGGGAGAAGGTCAAGAAGTCCCCTCTGAGTCATCGCCGTGAGTTGCGGCGCTACTCTGGCCCGGGGGTGGGATGCGCTTCGCGAAACGCCCCTAAGAACCATTCTCTCCCCAAATACTGAGAAGTTGTCATGAGTGTTTACACACCACCAAGGACGAAAATTCACTAGCTCGGGCCGGTCTCCCGACCGTGCCCGTCTGTGGCTCGGTCAGGAGACCGGCCACAGCTGGGGGTATTTTCGAAGCAGATGCTCTCGGTAAATCTTTATAGTCGAGTTCAGCAAAATTAGAGAATCGGGAATCCGATAACTGATAACTGACAGCTGAATGTTACTTGCCAGATTGGAGGTTCTAAGTATAATGACGAGGGTAAATGCCACCCTAGCTCAATCGGCAGAGCAGACGCTTCGTAAGCGCCAGGTTTTGGGTTCAATTCCCAAGGGTGGCTCTGGAAACGCCCCGTACCTCACGGGGCTTTTTTACCATGAGGAGGACGATGAGCTGGCAGCAGAGAGCAGAACAGGCATGGGATTGGCTTAGCGAGGACACTTTCCTCACCCGCATCCTGGCTTTATTAGGCCTGATCTTGCTCCTCTCCCTGGTATTGCCTCAAGCCCCGGTCTTTCCCGCCGACAAAGCGGCATTTTCCCGCTGGTTGGCCGAAGTTCAGCCTGCGTTGGGACGCTGGACCGCCCCCCTGACCACCCTCGGTTGGCTTTCTCTGCGCAGCTCACTGTGGCAACGCAGCGCCCTGGCTCTGTTGTCGCTGGCCGTGGCGGTCCGCGCTGCTGGGCTGGTCGAAAGCTGGCCGCAGCTCGTGGTTTTCGAGCGTGTGCGGCGGAGCATGATCTGCGTGGGCGGGTGCCTGCTGCTGTTAGGTTGGGGGATGCAGATGACCTGGGGGTGGGTGGAACCGGCGGTCATCACCTGGCCGGGAGAATCCCTCATTTTGCCAGAACAGGGGCTAACGCTCTCGCCGCCTACCGGGACGCGCCGGTGGCTACGTCGCGGCTACGGGCTGTACCTCCTCCACACCGACACCGGCATCGGCCTGGAGGCACAGGCATGGGACAACGCAGGCGATCCGGTTCTCTTGCAGGCCTCGACCCAGAGCGCGCCCCAGGAGAGCCTGCGTCTGGCACTGAGCGCCCCCAGCCCCGAAGCTTACTTCGCCCTCCCCTCTGCCGATCTGGTCTTCAGGGCCAACATGCAAGCGCCCCCTCCTGCCGCCTCCATCCAGATCCAAATCTACCGCAGCTCCACCGGTGAGCTGGTCACAGAGACCACGCTCAGCGGCAGTGGAGACCTCTTCACTTCCAATCTGCGGCTGCACCTGGAGAGTACTCCTTTGCCCTGCCTGCGCGTCATCTACAACCCCGGCGCGCCGCTCACGGCCCTGGGCTGGCTCCTGCTGGCGGTAGCGGGGATGGGGAAGAAATGGGCGAATGGCAAATGGCGAATGAAGCAAATGACAAATAGAGTTGTTTCTGAATAAACGGAAAAAAGAAATTGGATGCGGACTTTCACAGATTACACGGATAAAAAACAAGGAAAAATCCGTGTTGATCCGTGATATCCGTGTCCAAAAGCCTACCGTTTTTATTGAGGAACAACTCTAATGGCAAATGAGCGAATGACAAAGGGGAGAGGAGAAGATTCGTATGCGTCCATTGATCATCGGAGTTGCCGGAGGGACCGGATCGGGTAAGACCACAGTCGCCAATCGCATCTTGGAGCGGGTGGGAGCGGAACACATTGCCTACATCCCGCACGATGCTTACTACAAAGATCTGAGTCACCTTGCGCATGAGAAACGTAGCCAGGTCAACTTCGACCATCCCGATTCCTTAGAGACTGACCTGTTGATTCAGCATCTGCGGCAGTTGCAGATGGGGCAGCCGGTCGAGATTCCCATCTATGACTTCACGGACCACACACGCACCCTCGAAACCCAGCATGTGGCCCCCGCCCCGATCATTTTAGTCGAAGGGATCCTCATCTTCGCCGAGCCGGAGCTGCTCTCGATCTTCGATGTGCGTCTCTTCGTGGACACCGACGCCGACATCCGGCTGATCCGCCGCCTGAGACGGGATGTGCAGGATCGGGGGCGGACCTTCGAGTCGGTGATTGATCAATATCTGCAAACCGTGCGCCCGATGCATATAGAGTTTGTCGAGCCGAGCAAGCGCTACGCGGACGTGATCATCCCCGAAGGTGGGTTTAACGAAGTGGCGATCGAAATGGTCGCAGCGCGAATCCGGGGGCTGTTGGAAGAGGATAGAGGGTAGAGAAGAGAGATAGAGAGTAGAGAGGGAGAGTGTATGCTGCGGGTGTGCATCACTGAACGCAAGCCCAAACGTCATGCGTCAAACGTCAAAGCTCAGTCTTTCCAATGCGCTCTGACGCAGATCAAGCCAGACCTTGCCAGGGGCGATACAGCGCGTTAGGGAAGCCTAAGCGAGCCAGGACGCGCCCCACGGTGTGATCTACCATCTCTTCTAACGTCTGGGGATGGGCGTAGAAGGCCGGGACCGGCGGGAAGATGATGGCTCCGTTCTCCGCTGCGCGCACCATCAGACGTAGGTGCCCCACGTGCAAGGGTGTCTCCCGGACGACGAGCAGCAAGGGACGGCCCTCCTTCAGCGTCACGTCGGCGGCGCGGACCAGAAGATTATCTGCGTGGCTCTGGGCGATGGCGGAGAGCGTTTTGATGGAACAGGGCGCTACCACCATGCCCGCCGTGGCGCAGGAGCCGCTGGCGATGGGAGCCGCGAAATCTTCCGGCGTATATGTGTGCGAGGCGAGGGCCAGCACTTCCTCCGGCGTCCGATCCGTCTCCACGCGGATGGTGATTCGGGCAGGGTCTGTGACCACGAGATGTGTTTCCACGCTCATGCTGCGCAGCACTTCCAAGATGCGCACGCCGTAGATGGCGCCGCTGGCCCCGGTGATGCCTACCACCAGCTGCGGACCTCCCTGTGATTCCATCGTTCACCTCCTCGGCCCCGTCAAGCCGGAACTAAGTGGGGACATCTTATCACGAAGCCGCAAATGTGCGAATGAGCAAATGGCAAATGGCAAATGGCAAATAGCGATTGGCAAATAGCGATTGGCATCTCTCTGTATGGTGCTATACTCATGGCTGAAACTTACGTGAATTTATCTGGCTCCCCTGAAAAAAGGTCATTCTCACCACAGAGACACAGAGCGTAGTATGGGCAGGCAGTGCCCATAAACGGAGAAGACGGAGAAAATTTGATGTTTGGTTTAAGAAAATTACACTTTACACATCAAAAAGTTAATTTTTTCAAGGTCAAGTTTAAACTCTCTGTGCTCTCTGTGGTAAATTTCCTAGTTTCTTTCAGTAGACTCTTATCTTACCCCCGAAGGAACCAAAATTATGAGCGCGAGACGTGGGCTAGGTCGTGGGTTGGCATCGCTGATCCCCGCAGCTGAAGAGCAGGAATTCTCCTCCGGTTTGCGTGAGATCCCCTGCGACCAAATCGTCCCCAATCCCCACCAGCCACGTATGCCTTTCCGCGATCAGGAAGTGGTAGAGTTGGCGGCTTCGATCCAGGAACACGGTATCATCCAGCCGTTGATAGTAACACGCCGTCCCGAAAATGGCTACCAGCTCATCGCCGGCGAACGCCGGTGGCGCGCCGCCCGTCTGGCGGGGCTGTCCACCGTCCCCGTGATCATCAAAGAGGCGGTTCCTCAACAGATGTTGGAGCTGGCGCTGGTGGAAAACGTGCAACGCGCCGATCTCAATGCATTAGAAGAAGCGCAAGCTTACCAGCAGCTGATCGAGGAGTTCGGTCTATCCCACACTGAGGTGGCGCGTCGCGTCGGGAAGAGCCGCGTCGCCGTGACCAATACCCTGCGTTTGCTCCAGGCCGCCCCCGCCGTCCAGGAGGCCCTGCTGAACGGCAAAATCACCGAGGGCCATGCTCGCGCTCTCCTGGGCCTGGAGACTCACGCGGAGCAACAGTCCGCTCTCCAAAAGGTGCTGCGGCAAAGATTGAATGTGCGCCAGACGGAAGCCCTGGTGCAGAAACTGCGCAACGGTGAGAATGCCACGCCGCGTGCCGCGCCCTCGCCTGAAGTACGCGCCCTGGAAGAACGTTTCCAGGAATCATTAGGCACGCGGGTTCACCTGCGGACAGGGCGCAAGGGCGGGCGCATTGTGATCTATTACTACTCCGATGAGGAGTTTCAGGCACTTTATCACCATTTGACGGGGGAAAAACTTTGAGCAAGCCTGTTCGACGATAGGCGTGCTTCGTTAAACCATTTCCTTCGGCTGCCAAACACAGTCGGAGAAATTATGTTTAGGAGCGAGTTCATGAATCACACTTTTGAAGCAGCATCCATTGTCCGCGAGAAGGCGGAACAGGCCGTGCAAATTCTACAGGAGCAAGGAACGGACCTCTGGCTCACTTTTGTGCGGGAGACCCCTCAAGTCAAGGACCCGGTGGTGGATTTGCTGGTGGGATTTCACTTGACCTGGGCCTCCGCGTTGCTCATCCACCGCAACGGTGAGCGCATCGCGATTGTGGGGCGTTACGATGTCCCCAATGTGGAGCGACTGGGAGCTTATACCCACGTGGAGGGGTACGATCAATCCATCCAGGAAGTCTTCTTGGAGACGATCAAACGGTTGAAGCCGCGCCAGATCGCCGTCAATTACTCCGAGAACGACCCATCCGCCGACGGTCTGACTTACGGGATGTTCCGTTACCTCTCCCGGATGCTGGCCCCCACGCCCTACTGCTCCCGGTTGGTCTCGGCCGAGCCGATCATCTGCTCCCTGCGCGGATGCAAGACCCCGACGGAGCTGGCGCTGATCCGCGCCGCCGTGGCCCGCACGGAGGAAGCTTTCGAGCTATTGACCCCTCTCCTGCGCCCCGGCGTCACCGATCTGGAGATCGCCGATTTCCTGCACAAGTACCTGGAAGAACAAGGTTACGAGTCTGCATGGGAATGGGAGTATTGCCCCGTCGTCACGGTCGGGCCGGATTCGGATATAGGACATGCGATGCCCGCAGGCCATCGCGTCTCGGCGGGGAATTTGATACAGGTGGATTTCGGGATTTCGCGCTACGGTTTCGTCTCAGACTTGCAGCGCACCTGGTATCTGCGGAAGCGCGGGGAGAAGGATGCTCCTGAGAAAGTCCGGCGGGCCTGGGAAGCGGCCACGGCGGCCTTAGAAGCGGGGCGCGCGGCGCTGAAACCCGGCGTCACCGGTGCCGAGGTGGATGCGGCAGCCCGCAGCACACTCGTCGCGGCAGGGTACCCTGAGTACCTGCATGCTTTTGGACATCACATCGGGCGCAACGCCCATGATGGGGCCACTATCCTGGGGCCGACATGGGAGCGTTACGGCAATTCCGTGAAGCTGCCCATTGAGGAAGGCAACGTTTTCGCCATTGAACTGGGCGTGGCGGTGCCGGGCCACGGCTACATTGGTCGGGAAGAAAACGTGGTGATCACGGCCCAGGGAGCTGAGTACATCAGCCAACCGGAGGATGAGCTCTGGTTGATTTAGTATTTTATCAATGAAATTCTTGTACATTGAGCAAGAATTTCACCACGGAGCGTAGTATGGGCAGGCAGTGTCCATTGGCACAGAGCGCAGTGTGGGCAGGCAGTGCCCACCACACAGAGTTCTGGATTTACTGTTTTCTTCTCTGTGATTATACTCTCTTGGTTTTGGCCTGTCCAGGTTAGGCACTTGACAATGAAATTCGTGTACAATGAGCAAGAATATTCTGCCACGAATTTCACGAATTAGCACGAAAAAGAAAAAATTAGTGAAAATTCGTGTAATTCGTGGCAAAAAGCCTTTTGGTTCTGGCTTGTCCAGGTTAGGTGTAGCACACTACGAACGGAAAAGGCGCACCGTACGGTGCGCCTTTTCCATATTTCCGGTCAGTGCGGCCGGACTTCAATCCGGCGAGGGCGTTTCCTTCTCCGGCCAAAAGATTTCGTAGGTGCAGATGGCATTGTCGCTGGCGTGGCCGGAGTGACGGTCTAATTCAGCCCCCGTTAGCTCGCGGAGCATCATCTCGTCCATGAGGCAGAGCTCCGGGTGGTTCTGGGCGACGTAATGGTAAGGGCAATTGCAAATGTGCAGGAGGTACTTCGTGCCCTCGGTGTTCTCCCATCGGGCAACAAAGCCGAGCTTCTTGAGATAGCTGACGACAGCGTCCAGCCGGCGCTCCGGCTCTACCGGCAAATCCGTGGCCCCGGATGCCAAGCGGTGCGCGGTCTGTTCCAAAAGCAGAGCGCGTTTCTGAGGATCAAGCATCTCTTTCAATGACTCCAGCAACGCCCCGGCCAACCCACTGTAATTGTTGGGGAACAGGTCGGCAGCGGTCGAAGTCAGGCGGTAGACGTAGCGCGGGCGTCCCGGTCGCGCGGAACGCCGCACCTCGGGGTCTGTGATGTATCCTTCAGAGCGGAGGGTCTCCAGGTGGTGGCGCACGGTGACACTGGTAAGGCCCAGTTCCTCGCTGAGTTTCTGGACGGTGATCTCACCGTGACGTTTCAATATCTCTAAAATTTGTTGGCGTGTGCCCTGCATTTCCTTCTTCTCCGATTGTCTAAACACGAAGAGTTGTCAGTGGTTAAAGAATATCGTCAGGCCAAATGGTTTGAGCGGCTACATTTTTCCTATTAAGTTGATTATTACTATAATAACATTGTAATTCGGATTTGTCAAACGCGCCGCTATTTTTTCTGGTGCTGGTCTGCCGGCATGAATGACAATGTGCTTTCCCACGAGCAGCTGCTATAATATCCACCATGACCCGCGCTGCCTTTGAACGCTTAGTAGCCGAAGCCTTAGACGCTCTCCCGGAGGTTTTTCGGGAGAAACTGGACAACGTCGAGGTTGTGGTAGAGGACTGGCCGGATTCCACGACGCTGCAACGTGCCGGTGTGCGCCATCCGGCCCAATTGCTGGGTTTCTATCGTGGCGTTCCGCAGCCTAAACGCACACATCATTATGGCCTTATCCTGCCGGACAAAATCAGCATTTACCGGCAGCCCATTGAGTTACGTTGTCGCACAGCGGAAGAGGTGCGTGAGATGGTCCGGCGCGTTCTCTGTCACGAGATCGCTCATCACTTTGGCATCGGCGACGAGCGGCTGCGACAGATCGGGGCCTATTGAAAAAACCAAGAATTTCACCACGGAGAGCACAGAGATTTTAAACTTAGCATTCAGAAATTTAACTTTTTGACATGCAATGTTAAATATTTTTACACTGAAACTAAATTTTTCTCCGTGTCCTTCGTGGTGAGATGATTTTTTTCAGGGAGGTCACTGAAAAGAAACAAAAAACGCCGCCCCTACTGGGGCGGCGTTGCTGGTGCGTCGGGAGAGGCTACTTTTTCCCTTCCAGCTCCAGAATCTCCCGCATGGCGGGGACGTAGTAGTTCTCGGTGTATTCCTTCACCATGCGGCGAGTGGAGAACATCGGGCCTACGGTACGGATGGACTCTTTCATCATCCTGACCCAGCCACGGGGCACGCCATCTCGATCCCGTTGGTAATAGAGGGGCACGACTTCGTCCTCTAACAACCGGTAGAGGGCCACCGCATCCGCCTCGTCCTGCTCCCACTCGTTCGCAGACTCTTTCTGCTCGGCCTGGATCGCCCAGCCATTGCGGCCATTGTAAGCTTCGGCCCACCACCCATCTAAAATGCTCAAGTTGAGGATGCCGTTGAAAGCCGCTTTGATGCCACTGGTGCCGCTGGCTTCCAGCGGCTTGCGCGGGGTGTTCAACCAGACATCCACGCCCTGCACCAGGTAGCGAGCCACGTGCATGTCGTAGTCCTCCACGAAGGCGACCCGCCCCCCCATCTCCGGACTGCGCGCCCAGTTGTAGATCTCCTGCATCAGTCGCTTGCCGGGATCATCGGCGGGATGCGCTTTTCCGGCAAAGAGTACCTGGATGGGGCGATAGCGGTGGTGTACCAGCCGCTTGAGTCGCTCAATGTCGCGGAAGAGGAGCGCGGCTCGTTTGTAGGTCGCAAAGCGACGGGCAAAACCGATCACCAGAGCGTCGGGGTCCAGGAAAATGCCGGAAGCCAATAACTTATCCGGCAGGGCTTCCTGCGTGATGCGACACTGGCGCGCCCGTTCACGCACCGTGGCAAACATTTTCCGCTTCAGGTGAGTGTGCGCCTCCCAGAGCAGCTTATCGGGCACCTCATCAATGCGTTCCCAAAGCAGCGGGTTGTCCTGCCGCTCCACCCAATCCGGGCTGATGTAGTGACGGTAGATGCGGTGCATGGCCTCACCCGTCCAGGAAGGCAGGTGGACGCCATTGGTCACGTGGCCGATGGGGGACTCCGTTTCTTTCTTGTGCGGCCAGAGGGACTGCCACATGCGCCGGGAAATCTCCCCGTGGAGGCGGCTGACGCCATTGGAGTGGCCGGACAGACGCAAAGCCAGCGCCGTCATGTTGAAAGCTACCCCGTAACCGTTATCGTAACTACCCAACTCCATAAATTTATCGCGACTGATCCCCAGGCGGGGGCAGTAGTTATGGAAGTATTTCTCCATCCTATTGAAGGAGAAAGTATCATGTCCGGCCGGTACGGGAGTATGGGTTGTGAAAACCGTACCTGCGCGCACGTGCTTGACCGCTTCATCGAAGGAGAGACCCTGTTCGACGTACTCCCGCAGCCGTTCCAACAACATGAAGGCGGAATGGCCTTCGTTGATGTGCCAGACACAGGGTTTAATTCCCAGGGAGCGGAGTATCTGCACTCCGCCGATCCCCAGCAGAATCTCCTGCTGGAGGCGCATCTCCCGGTCGCCGCCGTAGAGACGGGCCGTCAACTCACGGTCCCAGGGGGCGTTGCCCTCAACGTTGGCATCCATCAGATAGAGATGTACGCGACCGACCAACACTTCCCAAACCTGCAGCTGGATCTGCCGTTCCCCCACGTTCATCGTGATCTCCACCGGGTCGCCGTCCTCGCGACGCGCGGGGCGTAAGGCCACCTCGTTGGGGTTCAGTAAGGGGTAGATAGATTCCTGCCACCCGTTATGATCCAAGCGCTGGCGGAAGTATCCCTGCTCGTAGAGAAATCCTACCCCCACAAAAGGGAGACCCAGGTCACTGGCCTCTTTATTGTGATCCCCGGAAAGAATACCCAGACCACCAGAGTAGATGGGGAGCGAGGTATGCACACCGAATTCGGCGGAGAAGTAGGCGATGGAGCAAGCCTCACACAATTCGGGGTACACTTGCGGGTACCACAGATGGCCGTTTCGCAAATCGTGTTCCATTTCCAAGAGCACCGCGCCATATTGGCGGAGGAAAGCCGGGTCTTTAGCCAACTCTTCCAATTGTTCGGGGGGAATCTCCCGAAGGATTCGCACGGGATTGTGGCGCGTGGTTGTCCAGAGCGTCCGGTTGACCGTCTTGAAAAGGTCCCGCGCCGAGCGATGCCAGGACCACCAAAAATTGTAGGCCAGATCCTCGAGCCGGGACAGCCGCGGCGGGAGTTTATCCTGCAGCGTGGGATGGGGACTAACTGTCATCGTTTACTCCTCCTATAATTCCTTGTCAACAAATCAGGGTTTGAGAGCCAAAGTCAGGATAAAGACTATGAGGGAAAGGGTGGCGAATTCGATCAGGATACGCCGGGTCAATTTGCCCAGCAGGTGTTGGTAGCTCACGCCTATCCCTACATAAAGACCCAGGGTCAGCAAAACAGCCGCAGTCCAGGCAGAGATCGGCCAATAGCCTAATACCCAGACCAGTTCCCCCTCCAACAGAGCGATGATGCCGCTGAATAGTAACACGGAACGTGTGCCGACGCCGCTCGCGCTGAGTAGGTCCAGGGACAGCAAGCCACTGAGGCTCATAATGATGGGGCCTGTCACCAACGCTCGCTCCGGCGTTTTCAAGGCGATGCCAAAAAGCACGAATCCCAGCAGGTAGCCGGCGAGGTTAAGCAGGGTGCGCGCGCCAGCATATCCCTGTTGCTGGAGGGAGACAACGCGGCAGGTCAGGTGAACCAACCCGCCGGTCAGAACACCCCCCAACACGAGGCTACCCAGCCAGATAGGCCAGGTCACAGCCCGGATCAACAGCAGGGAGGTGAGGAGCGCCCCCAGGGCGGGAGCGATCAGGGAGAAGCCTAAGGCGCGTTCTCGGTCTTCGGGATAGGGATGTGCCCGCAGCAGAGAGAACGTCCCGCTGGCTACCAACCCGATCATCATAAAGGGTAATAGCCAGTTACCGCCCAGAGTGAATCCCAGCGGCGAACCTAAAATACGCCGCACGTTCCATGAAAAGGTCGGCAGTTCCACAAAGCGAAAGAACGTCGCTCCCGTTAAGGTCACCGCCAGCAGAATGCTGAAGCGACCACGTTCAAGAACCGGCTGTTTTCTCTGTGATTGAGCAAGCATCGAAGAGATTCTAATCCAGGAGGCGTATTTGTCAATCCCTGCCAGGAAGGGCGTCAGGACCAGGGTTGTTCAACTCTACTCCCCACGGCTCGCAACCCCCGTCCCCGGGGGCGTCTGGGGACAGAAAATCTGCATGTGCCGCCCCCGAGACGGGGCTATGAGCGTTTTGTGCCGAGAACTTGTTAGAACTGAACAGCCCTAACCTGGACAAGCCAGAACCAAAAGGCTTTTTGCCACGAATTACACGAATTTTCACTAATTTTTTCTTTTTCGTGTTAATTCGTGAAATTCGTGGCAGAATATTCTTGCTCATTGTACACGAATTTCATTGTCAAGTG
>JAUWHU010000543.1 GCA_030605705.1 Thermoflexia bacterium
TCACCGGAACGACACCGGCGGCTGTTGCACCGCTTGAGCACGTATCTGGTGGAAAAAGTCAGATAACATGAGCACCAAGCCAGCCGTTAGTTGCCGCTAACGGGAAATCTTTCCCCCCAAAAGGTCTAGTGACAGATCCCCTCGTTTGTGTTATGGCTAGATAACGTCCGCCTGAAAGTTACGTTAGAAACGGCCCAACTCCGGCGAAACGGAGAGCAAGATGCCAGACTCATTGGTTCATCTTCTCGCAGCGGAGGTTCTATGCAGCGGATCTTGCTCTACGGCGATTCTATTTTCCTGACGGGTAGGCTTCGCGCTCCTCGGGGGCGGCCCGCCGATAAATCGCTGTGCTCGGAGCAACGCCTCGTAAACGAGACTAGCCGGCTCAAGCCGGCGTCGCTACGTAGCACGGGCATTTATGCCCGTGTGGACTCGGCTACAGTGCCCCGCCTTTTTGAAAAGATACGCAGAGCCGTACCCTGACGGGTAGGCCTCGCGCTCCCCGGGGGCGGCTCAGTACAAGTTTGTCACTTTGTGCGACCTGCACTATAATAGCTCACGAGCATGGTTGATAAACCGGGAGGATCGGAAATGACCATAGCAACAACCACATTGACCACGTACCGTGGAGTGATGGAAAAAGATGGACTTGTGCGTCTGCGCCACGCCCCCGCGCTGCCCGTGGGCACAGAGGTGCTCGTCGTGGCAGCGCAGCCGCTCCCTCCCCTCGATGAACAGAAACGTCGTCTGGTCGCCCTCTCGCCGGAGGAGTGGCGCAAGCCGTTTGACGCCGTGCGCGCTGCCTGGGATACTTCTGAGCCGGCCCCTGACGAGGACTCTCTTCCCAGCGATGAGGAATTGGTCAAGCTGGTTCACAAAGTGCGGCAGGAGAGGGCATAATGCCATCCGCCGTGATTGACCTGACCGAGATGGTGCGCATGGCAATGCGGCGGCCGGAACGCTCTCGTTTGTTCCAGGCCTGGGAGAAACAATCCTTTACCTGGGTCATGTCAGAGCCAATGCTGGATGAGTTTATCGAGGTGACTGACCGCCACAAGTTCCGGCGATTGATCCGCCCTTTTGTGCGGGACGCCATCGTTGAGGCGCTGTGGGCGCGCGCCCGTGTCGTGGAGCCAGCGCTCAAGTTCCCCCACTGCCGCGACCCCAAAGACGACGGCGTGATCGCCACCGCCGTAGCCGCTCGCCCCTGCTACCTGGTGACGGCTGACCGCGACCTGTACGACGACGCCGACCTGGTGGCCGCACTGCGTGACATGGAAGTACATGTCGTCCGGGCTGGCGAGTTCTTGGACACGCTGTAACGACATCTGTCTCAACGTTTCACCGGATGAAACGCGAGGGCAAACCATAAAATGATCGCGCGCACAACCAGACGCCACACGGCGAACGAATCCACGACACAGCCTCCTTTCCAGGAGACCTCCGTCCCACCCCCGGCATAATCGCTCGCTCCCACGAAAAACAACTGCATACTTACACCCGGCCTGGATCGCCAGATCCAGGCCAAAAGGTCTAGTCGCCGAGACTAGACCTTTTTTAGCCTAAAGTGGACTCGGCTACAGTGCCCCGCTTTTTTGAAAAGATACGCAGAGCCGTCCCTGGGGGCGGTTGCACCGTAGCCGCGATTTCTAGTAGTGCCAATTGGCACTATTTCCATATCGCGCCGCCCCGTTGTCATTCCGAGCCAGGGCGACGCGCAGTGCGCGGAGCACGCCAGCGAGGAATCTCCAGCGTCCCTGAGAATTTTGGGGCGGAAGTGGCAGATTCCTCGCTGGCGCGTCGCTAACGCTCCGCTGGCTCGGAATGACAACCAGGGCCGTGCCAGGCGGGGACGCCCCTCGGGGGCGGCGAGTAGAATTGAACCAACCCCGTTTGCCAGCCTAACGCTTTACACGTCAAAAGAAAAATCCGTGTTGATCCGTGTAATCCGTGTCCAAAAGCTCACCGTTTTGATTGAGGAACAACTCTATTGTCCAGACCACGCCAGCGGATCGTTATCCAAAATACCGGCGATCTGCTCCTGGACATCCGGGGAGAGCCGCGCGCCGGACGCCTTGACATTTGCCTCGACGTGCCCGGCTCTGCTGGCCCCGGTGATGACGGCGCTGAGCTCCGGGCGGCGCAGCAGCCAGGCCAGCGCCAGCTGCGCCGTCGTCAATCCCAGGCCCTGCGCCAGCTCGGTAAGCCGGCGCGCTTTGGCGATATTCTCCTCAGTCAGATCGCGGTCCAGCCAGTGGCTGCGGGCCGCGCGGCTGTCTGCGGGGATTCCTTCGTTGTACTTGCCGGTGAGCAACCCCTGCGCCAGCGGGCTGAACACCACCAGCCCCATCCCGTGCCGCGTCGCCGCCGGCATGATCTCCGGCTCGATGTGGCGATCCAACATATTGTAACGGGGCTGCTCCACCTGTGGCGCGTAAGCGTTGAACATCTGCGCCGCACTCACCGCCGCCTCGATCTGGTCCGCGCTCCACACGCTGGTGCCCCAGTAAAGCACCTTCCCCTGGTGTACCAGGTCATCCATCGCGCGCACCACTTCCTCCACCGGCGTCTCCAGGTCGTAGCGGTGGCAGAAATAGATATCGAGGTAATCGGTACCCAGACGGCGCAGCGAATTCTCCACCGACTCCATGATGTGCTTGCGGCTCAGTCCCTGGTCGTTGACGTTATCGCTCATCGGAAAGAAGACCTTGCTGGAGAGCACCAAATCCTGGCGGCGCAGGCCCAGCTCCTTGATCACCTTGCCGACAATTCGTTCGGCCTCGCCATGGGCGTAAACATCCGCCAGATCAATGAAGTTGATGCCGTGATCCACTGCCGTCTTCACACACGCGCGGGTCGTTTCCTCCCCTGCGGAACCACCGTAAGTGAGCCACGCGCCTAACGCGATCTCACTCACCTTCAAACCGGACTTCCCTAACCTGCGATATTCCATGATATGCTCCTTTCTCCTTAACTTGCAACCTTCAACTTCCAACCTGCAACCTTCAGCTTGCAACTTCCAACTTTCAACTTGTAACTTTCAACTCCCCACTCCCCACGTAAATATCCAAAATATCCCGCAACATCGTAGCCGCCGAGGGGATCGGGTCGCGCTCCTCGATGATAGCGGTGATCGTGCCGTAGATATCGGTCGTGAAGACCACGCCGACCTGCTTGGAGCCTAAGTGTCCCAGGGGATGGTCCGGCGAGAGGGGGACCGGCGCGACGGAAAGAGCGTAGCTGCCGTCGGGACGGCGCTCAGCCTGAGCCAACAGCCGGTAGCGGTACCCTCGTTCCCGCGCCGCGCACAGCTCGTCCACGTCCAGGGCAGTGATGCCGGTGCGCGCGACCTCGTCCAGCCGGGCCGGATACCCCAGCACCGCGTTCGCCAGGATCGTCAGCTTCGCCGCCGCATCCCAGCCCTCCAGGTCCCAGGAAGCATCGGCCTCCAGCACCCCGGCGGCGCGCGCCCGTTCCAGCGACTCGTCCCAGGATAGCCCCTCGGTCAACAGATCCATCACGTAGCCGGTGACGAGGTTGGGGACCGTCTCCAAACGTTCCACCACCGCACCGCGCAGGTCGCGCTGCCCCAGGTTGATGGCCGGCAGACCGCCCGCTACCGTCCCGTCGAAACGCAAGCAAACGCCGTGTTCGGCGGCCAGGTCGTGCAGCTCCCGGTACGCCGCCACCAGCGGCCCCTTGTTCGGCGTGACGACGTGCATACCTCGCCGCAGCGCGGTGCGGATGCAGGTCAGCCCCGGCTCCGCGCCCTGCTGCAAATGCACCGGCGAAGCCTCCAGCAACAGCTCGGCGTCCGCGTTGGCGACCAAGGTTGGGGCATCCCAGGCGTGGTTGCCGGCGATGGGATAATTGGCGATGGTATCACCTGCCGCCTTCAGCCGCGCGACCTCCGCCAGGGCCAGACCCGCCGGATCGTAGGCGACCCCCCGGCTATCCGCCGCGCCCACCAACCGCAACGCCAGCCCGTAACGCTCGCGCAGCAAGTCATCCTTAGCCAACAAAATCTCGCAGAACCGGCGACCTAAATTTCCCAGCCCTACCAGCAGAAAACGTACCTCACGCATTACCATTTCCTCATTTCTCATTTCTTGAGTCTACTGAAAAAACCGAAATCTTCAACGCAGAGGCGCAGAGACGCCAAGAAAATTAAATAGTAGATCAAGATTCGTTTAGTCAAAAGTCTCGATTTTCAAAAATATTGGGTCTCTGGGAGTTTGCATGGTGGGTTCACCGAAACGTTAATTTTTCACCACAGATTAGTGGGCACTGCCTGCCCACACTGCGCACAGATTGCACTGATTTTTGATTTTTTCGCGTTAATTCGCGGTTGATTTTGGCTCAACCATGCGAAATCCTAAAGAGCCAAAATGTTGAAGCATCATTCAAGAATCTCTGCGCCTTTGCGTTATGGGCACTGCCTGCCCATACTACGTCTGCGTTAAAATTAGCCCCTTTTTTCAAGGGAGTCATTTCTTCATTTGTCATTTGCTCATTTCCTCATTTATCATTTGCTCATTTCCTCATTTGTCATTTGCTCATTTCCTCATTTGTCATTTGTTCATTTGTCATTTTCTTCACCCATCCAACCGGACGGCCAACAACGGGACCAGCATCTCCTGGTGCGTCAACCCGCCGTGCCGTCCGCGCAGTTTGTGAACCAATTCCTTATCACGCACGATGAAACTATTGCCATGCGCCAGTCCCACGATGTCACCCAAGCGATGGGGAACCTCGCTATACGGCTCGCCCGGCCCCAGCAGCCCGCTGCGGATGACCTCGTCACGCGACAGGAAAGTGAACTGCGTGGAGAAATGCTCGCGCAGATAATCCCACACGACTGTTTCCTGTCCTGCGCGGATGTAGAAGAAAGGTATGCGCGATTCGCCCAACGGCGGCAGGTAAAGCGCGTCACGCAGCACCGGATGGTCGTCCAGCAAGATGGCGGATTCCGGCGGCGTGGTGATCTGTCCGTGATCCGCCAGCATCAGCAACAACGTCCCCTCCCGGTCCGCCGGCGTCAGCGCGTCCAGGAAAATCGTCTTGAACAGATAGGAGAGCGCGCGCACCTCATTAGGGCCGGTTTCGTGGAGCGGGCCGTGACGATGCGCTAACGTGTCCACCGCGCTCCAATACGCCGAAAGGAGAAAACGCTCGCCCCGGTGTTCCTGCAGCGCCGCGCGCAGCGTGAACCACAAATCGGAGGCGTAGTGATGCGTGTAGACCTGCCGCAAACCCCGGTAGTGCATCTGGCTCAACGCGCCGCTCGCCAAACGATTGGCAATCACCTGGTAACTGAGGATACCCTGCACCGATAATTGCTGGGACAGCGTGGGAACGGGCAGGAAGTGTTCGGCATCGAAACCCCACGCCTCCAGCTGCCCCGGCGCGCGGTAGGCCAGCGGCGAGAAGGTGATACACTCCACCGCCATCTGCCACTCTCGCAGATAAAGCTCGTAGGCCAACAGACCATGACGCACCGGCGAAACGCCCGTGCGCAATGTGCTCAAGACGTTGTTCGTCGTCGAGGGGAAAATAGTGGTCAGGGGCAGCAGTCGCCCCTTCTCCGCCAGCCGGTGAAAGACCAGCTCGTCATCCTGCGCCAGCACCCGCCGGAGCTGCTCCCATCCCAGGGCATCCAACAACACCAACACCACGCGCTGCACCCCGTCGGTCAACCCTCCCAGCAGATCGGAGCGCAGCGGTGGCAGTAGACCCGTCGTCGCCGCGCCTAAAGCCTGGGCGACAGTAGCGGGCACGTTGCCCACCGATAACCCCTCGTAGCGGGGCCAGACGAATTCCGCCGGCAGACCCTCCATCCCGGCAGGGCGGTAAGTGCGCAGATCACGTTCCAAGCTTTCGAGATTCATACCTTCCCCTTCATAAGAGTTACAAGTTGCAGGTTGCAGGTTACAGGTTACAAGTTGCAGGTTACAGGTTACAAGTTGCGAGTTGCAGGTTACAAGTTACAAGTTCCTAACTCCTAACTCCTAACTCCTGACTCCTGACTCCTGTCATCGAGTGATCCCCTGGATCAGGTATCCCACAATGAGAAAGACCCCCGTCAACAAATGCACCTGCACGGTCAGGGCGTTCGCCGGGGCCAGATCGGGCATCTGGTCGTAGTTGGCGCGGGCGATACCCCAGGCTCGCCAGGCCAGCGGTGCGGGGAGCAGAGCCAGCAGCGTCCACACCGGCGCCCGGCCCGCGAGCCACGTCGCCGCCAGCGAGAGGTAAGCCGCCAGGAAAAGCCCGCCGTAGATAGGTAGAGCGTTTTTCCGTCCCAGCCGCACAACCCAGTGCCGCTTGCCCACCTGGGCATCGGCCACAGTGTCGGGGAATTGATTGATCCACAACACGTTCGAGATGAGAAAAGCGATCGGCAGTGAGGCCCAGACCGGTGTCCAGGCCAGAGAACCGGTCTGCACCACCCAGGTTCCCAACACCATCAGCGGCCCGAAATCTAAGAAAAGCGCGACTTCCCCCAAGCCCAACGGAGCCAGGCGCGCGGTGTAGAAAATCCCGGTGAGGACGCCCAGCGCGCCGATCACCAGCACCCACGGGACCTGTGGCCCTAAGGCCCCCTGGCCGTGGAAACTCGCCCAGGCCAGGTACAGGCCAATCAGGCCGCCGGCGGCGAAGTAAGCCAGTGCCTCGTTGCGCGCGCGCCGGGGCGTGATGAGGCCCAGCTGCAACGCGGGGCCGCCGCCGGTGAACGGCACGATGGCCTCGCGGTTGAGACGGTCGGTACCACTCAAGTGATCGAAGTAATCGTTGATCAGATTCGCGCCCGCGTGGAGCAGCGACCCTCCCAACAGCGTCAACAGGAAACGCCCCACATGCAGGGTCCCCGTGTAAACCCAGACGGCGACACCCCCCAGCACGATAGGGATCAACGTAGCGGTGAAAAATGGGGCGCGCACACGCGCGATCCATCCGGGGATACCGTGGGCAGGAACTCTTTCCATAAAAAATCTCCTCGATCAGTAAGAAGTTGAAAGTTGAAAGTTGAAAGTTGAAAGTCAGAAGTCGAAAGTCGTTAGTCAAAAGTCGAACGTCCTGGACGTAGTGGCGATTTCAGTCGCTCTTATCTTGAACGACTAAAGGCACTGTGGCAAAAGTGACACGTCTGCTCCCAAAAGCTCTAAGCCCCCGTCCCCGGGGGCGGGTTGACAAGGAACTTGCCCAGGGGACGCCCCCGAGACGGGGGCTGAGAGCAGTGTAAGTGCGACTTTTGCCCCAATGCAACTAAAGTAGTTCTGCAAGCAAAACAGCCCGCAGGGCCTGGGCAGCACGAGCGCGGTGGCTGAGGCGGTTCTTGGTCTCGTCGGATAGTTTCGCCATCGTGCAGTCCTGTTCCGGCACGTAGAAGACGGGATCGTAGCCAAAACCACCCTCACCCGACGGCTCCGTGGCGATCACGCCCTCACAGACGCCCTCGGTGGTAAACTCGCGCCCGTCAGGCAGCACCAGCGCGGCGACACAGCGGAAGCGCGCGGTACGTTTCTCCGGCGGCACACCCTCCAGCGCCCGCAGCAACGCGCGGTAGCGCACCGCGTCCGCCCCCAGACGATAGCGCGCCGAGTGGATTCCCGGCGCGCCATCCAGCGCGTCCACCTCCAGGCCGGAGTCGTCGGCCAGCGTGGGCAACCCGGAGGCCGCCCCTAACGTCCGCGCCTTGAGCAGCGCGTTTTCCAGGTACGTCTCGCCCGTCTCCTCGACCTCGCCGCTCAAGCCCAGGTCATCGGGTAACAGCAATTCCACGGGCAGACCGGTCAGAAGAGCCTGCCACTCGCGACGCTTGCCCCGGTTGTGGGTAGCCAGAAGTAAGCGCATTCTCACTTCATCCCATTATCCCACCGCTCGATGCGCGCGCCTAAAGGCCGCAGCTTCTCCTCGATGTGCTCGTAGCCCCGGTCAATCTGACGGATGTTGCGGATGATGCTGGTACCCTCGGCGGACAGCGCGGCCACGAGCAGCGCCATCCCCGCGCGGATGTCGGGACTTTCCATCTCATCGCCGTGAAGAGGTGAGGGGCCGTAGACCAACGCGCGATGCGGGTCGCAGAGAACGACGCGCGCGCCCATCGGGATCAATTTATCCACGAAGAAGAGCCGGCTCTCGAACATTTTGTCGTGGAAAAGGATCACGCCGTCGCATTGGGTTGCCATGACCAGCGAGAGGCTCATCAAATCGGCGGGGAAAGCGGGCCAGGGAGCATCTTTGATCGAAGGGATCGCGCCTCCCATGTCGGGCACGATGGTCAAGGATTGCGTCGCCGGGACAAAGATGTCGTCGCCGCGCACCTCGAAGGTGATCCCCAAGCGCTCGTAGACCATGCGTACCATGCGCAGATGTTGGGGCACGGCGTTGTGAATGAGTAGCTCGCCGCCCGTCGCCGCAGCCAGTATGATGTAGCTCCCTACCTCGATGTGATCGGAGCCAATCGTGAAATCGGTACCGTGGAGACGTTCCACGCCGTGGATCACCAGAATGTTGGAGCCAAGTCCCTCGATCTGCGCCCCCATTGAGGCGAGCATCCAGCAGAGGTCCTGCACGTGTGGCTCGGAAGCGGCGTTGCGGATGATGGTCGTTCCCTGCGCTAACGTCGCAGCCATGA
>JAUWHU010000444.1 GCA_030605705.1 Thermoflexia bacterium
CGTCGCCACAGTTCCAGCACGTACCAGGTCAGGCTTTCCCCCGTCTCGGCATTGCTCTGGATGGTGGTGTAAGTGTCCACAACCCAGTCGGGGTGGTTGGTCCAGTGGGTGGTGGAGAGCAGCTGGGTGTAGGTGATGGCCTCCACCGGCAGGGGGAAACTAACGACGAAGGAACCTTGCAGCGGCACGTTGGTCAGATCCACGCCAAAGCCGCGTGAGACTAGCCAGTAGTGCGACTCGTCCACCGGTGGCCCACCCGGGGGCGGGTCGCCGGTGACGGCGAAGGTCGCCAGGTTGGCCTGCGCCTGGGCCAGACCGGCGGCTGTGTCCGTGTAACAGCGCCGGCCGCCGTAGTGCTCCCACCACAGGGCCGGCTCGTTGGTCCACCAGTCCATGTGGATGGGGCCGTCGGCATTGGGGCTCCAGAAGCCGATCTCGTGCTCCTTGGCGGCCGGGAAGGCTGCCCATAGGTCACCGCCGTTGGTGTAGGCGGTGCGGCCGCGCGCGGTGTCCATGTTGGCCCAGAAGCCGGAGCCGTCGGGCAACTGCACCCACCACTGCGTCACCGGGTGGGCCATCAGCGGGGCAGGACGGGCGGGGATATCCAGCGCGCGTAGGAGGGCGGTGGTCAGCCGCTCGTTCTCGATGCAGATGGAGCGTCCTTCTTCCAGTACCTCGCGGGCGGTGTAGGCCCAGTCGGCAAAGGAATGCCCCCAGCCGCCGAAGGTGGTTTGCCAGTTGCCGCCGGTCACGTCGCCGGGATAGTTGCTCACCAGGTCGTACTCGATATTCTGCACCATCCAGACGTAGACAGCGTGGGCAACGGCGGTACTGTCGGTGCGCAAGTGGAGCGGAACGCCATCCAGGATGGACTGGGCCAGGGCGACGATGTCGGGGTCGTCGGACTCGATGTAGCGGCCCGGCTCCAGGTAGGGCAGCACCTCGGCCGGGTAGAGGGTGGGACTGATGAGAGCGCCGTGCGGCGGCTCAAGCAGCGGCCCAGGCTCGCGGTGGATCAGGTAGCCGAGGCGCACCTCCAACGTGTCGCTGGTCGGGCTGCCGGCGGTGAGGGTGAAATTGATGGTGGTGGTCAGTCCGTTGCTCACGTCCACGTCGCCCATCTGTGCGGGCTGGTAGCCACCGGCGGCGGCGACGAGGATGTAGCGCGGCGCGGCGACGGGGACGTTATGGAGCGCGTAGGCCCCGGCCGTGTCCGTCGTGTCGCTGTAGACGTCCGCGCCATAGATGCGCACCTGCGCCCCGGCGATGGGAGCGCCGCCGGTATCGCGCACCTCGCCGGCGATGGTACCCCGCGCTACGTGTGGGTACTCCCACACGATGCGTCCGCTGCTGTCTACCTCGATCACCCGCCCATGCATCGAGTCGGCGATGAGGGTGTTGCCGTTGGTTAGCCGGTCGGCGTCGTAGGGGTGGCTCAGGCCGGTGGCGTACTCCCAGACGACCACGCCGGCGGAGGTGACCTCAATGATGCGGTCGTTGTTCGAGTCGGTGATGAGCGTGTTGCCGTTGGCCAGCCGGTCGGCATCGCGCGGCCAGTTGAGGGGGGAGGAAGTGAGGGAGTGTGGGAGAAAGGGAGTGTGAGAGTGGGCGAGAGAAGTCGGCGGGTACTGCCAGACGATGGCGCCGGCGGGATTGATCTCGACGATGCGATTGTTATTCGAGTCGGCGATGACGGTGTTGCCGTTGGCGAGCCGGTCGCCATTGTGGGGGCCGTTCAGGAGTGCGAGAGTGTGGGAGTATGGGGGATATTGCCAGATGACGGCGCCGTCGCGGTCAATCTCGATCACGCGGTGGTTGTTCCGGTCGGTGATGAGCAGATGGTCGCTGGGCAGGTAGTTGGCGTCGTTGGGGTAGTCCAACACCGAACCGTCGCTGAGCGTGATCCACTCGCTGCTCCAGACGGTGCGGTTCTCCGCGTCCAGTTCGATGACGCGGTCGTTGCCGGTGTCGGAGAGCAGGGTGTGACCGCCGGCCAGCCGGTCAGCGTTGTGGGCAAAGCTCAGTTCGCCGATGTAGAGCGCGACGACGTTGCCGCCAGCGTCTATCTCCAGGAGTTGGCTGTTCTGGGGGTCTCCGGCGGTGATGAGCGTGTGGCCGTTGTCTAGCCGGTCCACGTCGTGAGGCAGGTTCAGTGTGGTCTGCCAGGTGGGGGTGACGGTTGCGCCGAAGCGACGGGCCATGTCGGCGATGTAATTGGCCGCCAAATTGGGATAGTCATCCAGGCTGCCGGGCAGCCAGAGTGGTTGTGTCACCGTGTAAGTGACGCTGATGGGGTTGCCCATGTCCAGCCCGTTGACGCGCACCCAGGGGACGCCGGAGATGACGGCGGTGTTGTTCATCTCTAACGTGTGGGTGTAGACGCCGATTGGTTGAGCGTGGTCAAACTCGGTCTGGGCGCGCAGATA
>JAUWHU010000309.1 GCA_030605705.1 Thermoflexia bacterium
CTCAGCCTGCGGTTCGACTTGAGGCTCAGCCTGTGGTTCGACTGGAGGCTCAGCCTGTGGTTCGACTTGAGGCTCAGCCTGCGGTTCGACTTGAGGCTCAGCCTGTGGTTCGACTGGAGGCTCAGCCTGTGGTTCGACTTGAGGCTCAGCCCGTGGTTCGACTTGAGGCTCGTCCTGGAGTTCCTCAGCTTCGTTAGGTTTTATCTCATCGCTCATTTATTTTACCTCCAATTGGGCGTGCAGCCCCTGAAGAGTGTACACAAACGGCGTTATTCTATCACAGGGGAAGGGAATAGCAAGGACAGAGCCGCCCGCGTGGCCCTAAGCAACGTCCAGACCTCCGAGGGCTCACGGATAAAAACTGCTAAGTCCAGCAGAAGTGCATTTTGGAAATCGCGGCTACTTTTCATCCCTCAGTACAGACAGTCCTGATAACTGCTGGTTTCTGGTTTGTAGTAGGCGATTCCCGTGGGCCGTTGACCCCCTGGGCCATGGTATCGCCGTGATTGACGGCGCTGGGTCTCTAGGACTTTGCATGGTGGGTTCACCGAGACGTTAATTTTTCACCACAGATTAGTGGGCACTGCCTGCCCACACTGCGCACGGATTGCACTGATTTTTGATTTTTTCGCGTTAATTCGCGCCATTCGCGGTTGATTTTGGCTCGACCATGCGAAATCCTAAAGAGCCACGGCGCTGAAGCGCCTACTACGAACCATTTTCCTCCAAATACCGAGAAAATACAGCCTTTGCGTCTTTGCGTCTTTGCGTCTTTGCGCCTTGGCAACTTGGCGTTAAAAAATCCGTGTTTATCCGTGAGAATCCGTGTCCCAAACCAAAACGACAACCCCAAATTCATCATTCATCATTCATCATTCATCATTCGCCTATTCACCATTTGTCATTTGCTCATTTTTAATTTTTTAATTCTCTGTCGCCATTTGCAGCTTTGCCGCACCAGGCTATACTTAAGGTAGATGTTCCATTCAGTAGCATCTCCGGCGCGTAAGCAGGACAGCTCGATCAGCGACTCCCCTCCGTTTCTCTCTATACCGTCACCGTCTCGCGCTCCCTGCACTCACATTCAACCTGGGATTGAGAATAAGGAGAAATCAAATGAATACAAACAAAAACAAACCACACATTACGGTCATCGGAGCCGGGCATGGCGGAAAAGCTATGTCCGCAGAGATGGCTGCGCGAGGTTTCCCGGTCACGCTCTACAACCGCACGTTCGAGCATATCGAAGTCATCAAGCTGCGCGGAGGGATCGAGCTCATCACCGAGGAAGGACGCCAGGTCTTCGGACCGCTACAGCGAGTCACCGCCGACATGGAAGAAGCCCTCTCCGACGCCGAGTTGATCATGGTGGTCATCCCGGCCTCTGGGCACCGCAGCGTCGCCCTAACAGCTGCACCCTATTTGAGAGAAGGGCAAACGGTCGTGCTGAACCCCGGTCGCACCGGCGGCGCGCTGGAATTCATCCAGGGGCTACGCGAAGGCGGCTGTTCGAGCTATCCCACCATCTGCGAAGCAGAGACCTTTCTTTTCGCCTCCCGGAGCATCGGGCCGGCCGAGGCGCGCATCTTCCGCACCAAATACTCCGTCCCCGTCGCCGCCCTGCCTGCCACCCACACGCAAGAAGCACTGGCGCTACTCCAGAAAGTCTACCCTCAATTCATCCCCGCTGCTAACATCCTCCATACCAGCCTGAACAACATGGGCGCGATCTTTCACCCCGCCCTCACCCTGCTCAACGCTGGCCGGATCGAGAGCACGCAGGGAGACTTCGAGTTCTACATGGAAGGCGTGACGCCTTCTACCGCCAAAATCCTGGAGGCACTGGATCGCGAGCGCGTGACGGTGGCGGCCGCCCTCGGCATCCGCGCCCAGACGGCGCAGGAATGGCTCTACCGGGCCTACGCCGCCGAGGGAGACAATCTCCACGCTTCCATGCACGCCAATCCCGGCTACAAAGGCATCAAGGCCCCCAATCGCCTCCAACACCGCTATCTCTTCGAGGAAATTCCCTGCAGTCTGGTGCCCATCGTGGCAATCGGCAAACAGTACGGCGTGGACGCCCCGACCATGCGCGCCCTGATCCACCTCGCCAACATCATCCACGGCGCCGATTACTGGCGCAGAGGCCGCACGCTGGAACGCCTGGGGATCAAAGGCATGTCGGTGCAGGAGCTACACACCTACGTAGAAACGGGTCAAAAAGATCGTCCATAAAGCGGTGAAAACCATGCGTATCTTAGCCGGAGCTTTAGGCGATTGCGTCCACGTCGCCGGCGTGACCCATTTTCTGAACCTGGCCGAACGTCTGGGGCACGAGACGCTCTTCACCGGCCCCGCCACCGACCCGGAGAGCTGGGCCGACATGGCCCACGAATTCCAACCCAACGTCATCGGCGTGAGCTACCGCCTGACGCCGGAGAATGCCCGTCTGGCGTTGGAGGAGTTCTGGGCTGTGATGAAAGCCGCCGGGCTGGCGGAGCGGCGCTTCGTCTTCGGCGGCACGCCGCCCGTCGCAGCCGTGGCCCGCGAGATGGACATCTTCGAGGCTATTTTCGATGGCAGCGAGCCGCCTTCCGCCGTCATCGCCTACCTCAAAGGCGCCGGCGATAGCGGTCACGTCGCCGCGCCCCCTCCCCAGACCCTCATCGAGCGCGTCCACTGGAAGGCTCCCTACCCCCTCCTGCGCCACCACTTCGGCATCCCCGCCCGGACCATTGAGCCGACCGTGACAGGCGTCGCCCGCATCGCCGAGGCCGGCGTGTTAGATGTCATTTCGTTAGGGGCGGATCAGGACGCGCAGGCGCATTTCTTCCGCCCCGACCTCCAGAATCCCAAAAGCACCGGCGCGGGTGGCGTCCCCTTGCGCAGCGAGGATGACCTGCGCCGCCTCTACGCTGCCAGCCGCCGGGGCAACTACCCGCTGATGCGCTCCTACTCCGGCACCGCCGAGCTCCTCCGCTACGCCGATATGTTGGTGCGCACCCTCCACAACGCCTGGTGCGCCACCTCCCTCTTCTGGTTCAACGCCATGGATGGCCGCGGTCCCCTGAGCCTGGAACACTCCATCCGCGACCATCTCGCGCTGCTGGCCTGGCACGGCGAGCGGAACATCCCCGTCGAGGGCAACGAACCCTACCACTGGGGGATGCGCGACGCCCCCGATGTCATCTCCGTCGCCGTCTCGTACCTTTACGCCTACAACGCCAAAAAAGCGGGGGTGCGAGACTACATCACCACCTACATGTTCGAAAGTCCCCCCACCCTCTCCAATCGTATGGACCTGGCCAAGGCTCTGGCCCAGATTCGCGTGGCCGAGACATTCAGCGCTGACACCTTCCACATCTGGCGACAGACACGGACAGGACTGCTCAGCTATCCCGTCAACCCCGCCCGCGCCCGCGCACATCTGGCGGAATCGGTCTACTTACAGATGGCGCTCCACCCCGCCCTCGTCCACGTCGTCGGCTACACCGAGGCCGATCACGCCGCCACCGCCGGCGAAGTCATCGAATCGGCCCTCATGGCCCAGCAGGTCATTGAGACGGCAATCGCCGGGCAGCCCGACCCCACCACCGACCCCACAATCCAGACCCGCATGGAGGAGCTGGTCGCCGAGGCGCAGGTACTCATCGCAGCCATTCGCCGCCTGGGAGAGAAGACCGTCGCAGACCCGTTGAGCGATCCCGCGACGCTGGCCCGCGCCGTCCGGGTGGGCTTACTGGACGCGCCGCAGTTGCAGCGCAACCGCTTCGCCAGAGGGAAGATCCGCACCCGCGCCGTGAATGGAGCCATCCTCGCCGTGGACGAGGATGGGAATCCCCTTGCGGAGAAGGAACGCATCCGGCAGCTGGGGTTGTGGTGAGTTGCTCGCATAAAGCGGACTGTGGTACTGTGGTTATGAAGACCAACTGTGACCGGTGAGGGTTACTTGCAGAGCAGTCGCTGAAACGCTGAGACGCTATGACGCTGGGGCGCTGAACCGCACCCAATCACCAGTCACTAACTTATTTTCCCACTTTGACTTTTTTAACAAAGCATAGCATAATTAAGACAATCGTGGGGTCATTCCCCCATCAAAATATGGGCATGTTCGTATCATCTCAAAAAGTCGGGGGAAATCAAGGAGCGTAGCAAAAATCAGCCACGAATTTCACAAATTGACACGAATAAAGAAGAAAAATTAGTGAAATTGTGCGCAGTGTGGGCAGGCAGTGCCCACCAATTAGTGGCAGAAAAGAGCAAGACCGACTTGAGACGCCCCGGATTATTGAGAAGATACCCATGTTCGGACAAACGTGGGGTAAGGAGGCATACTGTGACAGAAATCACTCTGGAAGCATATACCGATGAAATAAGTCAAATGGTAGAGGAAGCCAGCTACCTCGAAGCGCTGACCCACCTCCGGCATATCCTTGACCGCTATCCCCGCTATCTCAAAGCTTACTACATCCTGGGTGAAATGCTGTTGGAGGCTGACCTGCCCCAACTGGCTATGGATATGTTCCTGCGCGTCCTGAACGCGGCTCCCGAACACCTCCTGGCACGCATTGGCCTGGCGCTAACCCACGACAAGTTGAACAACACGCAAGCTGCCATCTGGAATCTGCAGCGGGCACTCGAACTGGATCCGGGCAACAAGGAGCTAGGAACCGAGATCCGCCGGCTTTATGAGCGAGGCGGCAACGTCGCGCCCGACTACATGGCCCTCACCCGGCCCGGTCTGGCCCGCCTCTACCTGCGGGGCAACCTCTACGGCCGCGCCGAGGAGGAACTGCAGCAACTGCTCAAGGAAAACCCCCGGCGCATTGATCTCCAGCTCGCCTTAGCCGAAGCCTACTGGCGCGATGACCGGATCGTGCAGGCCGCCGATGCCTGCCAGCAAGCGCTGGACACCATCCCCTACTGCCTGAAGGCCAACCTCCTATTGGGGAACCTCTGGCTTAACAGCGGACAGGAAAGCGGCAAACGTTACCTCGAGAGAGCGCAGGAAGTTGACCCTGACAATCACCTGGCCGCAGAACTTTTCGGGGATGCCTCCCCTCTCAAAGAACAAAAAACCGCCATTGAGCGGCTGGTGTACGAACCAAATACCCTGTCCGTGGACCAGGAGTCCGCATGGTTCAGGCACCTGGAAGCCGCTTCGGTCTCCATAGGCATCTCCGAGGCGCTGCCGGAGATGAGCGAGTCGGAGATGAAGCTGGTGGACATCGCAGCCGGGCTTGAATCCCAAATTCAAATACCCGATTGGCTGCGCGACCTGGGGCCGCTGACCGAAGAGGGAATGGGAAAGATGCCGGCCTGGCTGGAGGAAGAGGCCGCAGGTGTCGAGGCCCCAGCCGAGGCCACAGTCGAGGCCGCCATCGTCACCGGAGCCCCCGCCGAAGCCGAAGAGATACCCGAATGGCTCCAGGAGCTCCAACCACCTGAAGCCGCAGGTGCCGAAGCCCCGATTGAGGCCGCCATCGTCACCGAAGCCCCCGCTGAAGCGGAAGAAATGCCCGAATGGCTCCAGGAACTCCAACCGCCTGAAGCCGCAGGTGCCGAAGCCCCGATTGAGGCCGCCATCGTCACCGCGGCCCCAACCGAAGCCGAAGAGATACCCGAATGGCTCCAGGAACTGCAAGCAAGCGAGAGCACCGAAACCGGTGAAGAAGGCGTAGTACCCTCCGAGGCCGAGGAAATGTTCGGCTGGACCTCTTTCCCCGGCGCGCCCCCCGTCGCCGAGACCCCCGCCGAGGCCGAGGAACTACTGTCCGGCGATGACGCACTCGCCTGGTTAGCCGGCCTCGCGGAAGGCAAGGAAGATGAACTCCGCGCTCAAGCCGATGTCGAACAGGAAGCCCGCGTCGCCGAGATCATGGGCCGCCGTCCCGCCGCGCCCGTCGCCGAAGCCGTAGAGGCTGCGGCTCCAGTCAAGGCCGCAGGTGTCGCAGCAGCTCCTGCAGCGACCGAAGAAATACCCGAATGGCTCCAGGAGCTCCAACCACCTGAGGCCGCAGTCGCCAAGACCCCCGCCGAGGCCGAGGAACTATTGTCCGGCGATGACGCCCTCGCC
>JAUWHU010000460.1 GCA_030605705.1 Thermoflexia bacterium
CAACCGACGGTGACGGAGGCTTTGGCGCGTTATCCTTTCCTGATGTTTTCCGGCTCCTCGGACTTTCTGAGATTGAAGCCCGGCACCTGGTCGGTATCCGGCGACCTCGTCTTGCCCGACGGCGTGGGATTGATGGCTACGCGAGCCACGACTTTGACTTTTGAACGGGAAGCTCTCTTCTTTGCCAATGCGCCGTTGCTGCTCTCCGTTCCTGAAGGCGAGGAGATCCGTCTCTTGCCCCAGGAAGAGAGTTGGGCCGGCCTGGTGGTGCTGCAGGCCGGGGAAGAGCCGGCTTCACTTTTACAGCGTGTGGTCATCAGTGGTACGGCGGGCATCAGCCGCGCGGGATGGATGACGACCGGCGGCGTGACTTTCTACGAAAGCCCGGTGATCTTGCTGGAGTGTCGCTTGCAGGGCTCCTTCGCCGAGGACGCGCTCAACATCATGCGTTCTGAATTTGAGATCCGGGATACGGAATTCGCCGACAGCGTTTCCGATGCCTTCGACGGCGATTTCGTACATGGCACTATTGAGAATTGCGTTTTCCGCGACGTTCGTGGCGATGGGATTGACATCAGCGGCAGCACGGTTCACGTTGAAGGGGTGCGTTTGTTGCGGATCCACGATAAGGGGATCTCTGCCGGGGAGGCGAGCACCCTCTCAGCGGAGCGGGTGTACGCGAGCGAAGTCGCTATAGCGGTGGCGAGCAAGGACCTGTCCCAGGTCACAATCAGTGACGTGACGATCACCGAGGCGCGGGTTGCCGGCTTCGCCGCTTACAAGAAAAAGATGGAGTACGGCCCGGCGCGCATTGCTGCCTACAATGTTGAGTTTACGGACGGTTCCCAGCATGCCCTGGCGCAGACCGGCAGCAGCATCAGCATTAACGGAGAGACAGCGCGCACGGTGGATCTGGATATAGACATTCTTTACAGACGGTTGGAGGCGTTATCCTCCATGCAAGAGATGAACGATCACCTGGGGCCGGCGATTGATCTGGTAGGGTTCACGCTATTGACACCGGAGATACATGCTGGAGATTTCCTGGTGTTGAACCTCTACTGGCGGGCGCTCGCCAGCCCGGAACTGGACTACACGATCTTTGTTCACGTTCTCGACGAGGCGGGGAATTTCATCACACAAAAGGATACCATGCCTGCCGACGGGGCCGCTCCTACTTCTCGCTGGCAACGAGGGACATTTGTGGAAGATTTTCATTCCCTGACCCTGCCTGAAGATATGCCACCCGGTGAGTACCACATCCTGGTCGGGATGTATGATTTTCAGACGGGGGTACGTCTGCCCGTCACGACGCCGGAGGGCGAGGAGCTCCCGGATGCGATCATTCGGCTGGAGCAGACGTTCACGGTGGTGGAATGAGTGTATCGTCTGGGGGTGTTGGACTGTCGGGAGTGATTGGATGCGCATAAAGAGTACGCGCTCAACCGGGAAGTCCAGGCTGCCAGCCTGGTGGGGAGCGCGGCATAACCTGACCCGCTTTGCCTTAGCGGTGAGCATTGGTGTGCTCCTGGCCTGGAGCATCAGCCTCTGGTACACGACCGGCGGCCGGCAGCTGCTGGATTCTCTCACCGCGCCGCTCCGCGCGGAGGCGCAGAAGACCGTCGAAGAGGTCACGGTGACGAACGATCTGCCGACATTGTACTTCGACATCGGCTTTGCGGAGTTCCAGACGATGGCAGCGCAGCGCGAGGAGGCATTGAAGGTCGGCATCCTGCTGCAAGACGATGACGACTGGGCGCGCGCGCAGATTCGCTTCCAGGGCGAGACCATCCCCGTGCGCCTGCGCCTGAAAGGCGACTGGACGGATCACCTCAACGCCAACAAATGGTCGTTCCGGGTGAAAACGCGAGGGGACGCGACGCTGCTGGGGATGCGTTCCTTCTCCGTGCAAGCGCCGTACACGCGAAGCTACCTGAACGAATGGCTCTACTATGAGGACTTGCGGCAGGCGGGTATCCTCGCGCCACGCTACTCTTTCGTCAACGTGGTGGTGAACGGGGAGAGCTGGGGCATCTATGCTTTGGAGGAGAGTTTCTCGAGGGAGCTCCTGGAAGCGCAGGGCCGCCGGGAGGGTGTGATCATCCGCTTCGATGAGAGCTTGTTCTGGGAGAGACGCGCACTGTTGATGAGCGGCCCTGGGGAAGGGTTTGATGCATTTGGCGTGGATCCTATCGCTCGCGGGTTTGAAACGCCAGGGTTCGCGCTCGTGGATGAATTCAACACGGCCAAAATTGCTGCGGATCCGACTTTAGAGGAACAGAGTCGCGCGGCCTTGGGGTTGCTGCGGGGTTTCCAGAGTCAGACCATGACAACTTCCCAGGTCTTCGATACCGATTTGCTGGGACGGTACCTGGCCCATGCCAACCTGTGGAGCGCGCGTCACGGGATGGCGTGGCATAACGAACGTTATTACTACAACCCGCTCACCTCGCGGCTGGAGCTGATCGCGTATGATGCTCTGGCTTTGTGCAATATCTATGCTGGGTTTCTGGATTTGGATCGCTACGACGATCTGGACGTGATGGAAGCCTATGTGCGCGAGGTGGCGCGCCTCTCACAGCCGGAGTATCTGGATTCATTAAAGGCCGCGTACACCGGAGAATTTGAACGGTATCGTTCTATCTTGCTCCAGGAGTTCCCCGAGGATGAGTTGGCGCCGCCCTGGGAGGCCCTCGCCAGGAGACAAACCTTGCTACAGACTGCTCTGCATCCCCCTCAGTCGGTGTACGCCCACCAGATCATTGAGCCTGCGGCTGCTACGGTTGATCTGAAGGTGGCGAACATCCTGCATTATCCCGTGGTCTTGACGCAGCTCCAGGTGGAGGAGCGGGCGGTGGACATCTCCCCGGATTGGATCGTGGAAAAAGATAGTGATCTGCTGGAGCACAGTGCAACTTCCTCGGTTATTCTGCGCTCGGCTCCGGCAGCTGTGCCCCAGTACGTGACGCTGCGTATCCCGGCGACGACGCTCCAGTCGTTGCTGCCGGAGGGCACGACGCCTTACTCGAACACACTGCAGCTGGTCACGAACCTGTACAGTGTGGCGGAATCAACCGTGGTGGATGTGCTGCCGAAGTACCCACCTATCCTCTCCACACGCTTGACGCCCTCGCAACCTTCGGTGGCAGAAGCGTTGCAGCGTTATCCTTTTCTAGCGCTTGCGGAGACCTCAGATTTCCTGACGTTGCAGCCGGGGAACTGGGCAGTCGAGGGGGACCTGGTGCTC
>JAUWHU010000047.1 GCA_030605705.1 Thermoflexia bacterium
GGGGGGGGGGGGCGGGGGGGGGGGGGGTTGATACGGAAGCCTGAGTAGTAACACGGATTCCTACTTCCCCAGTATACCGGCGGTGGAAAAGGATAACTCGCCACCACCTTACTCGTAACGCAGGGCCTCGATCGGATTCAACTTCGCGGCCTGGTTCGCCGGATAGATCCCGAAGAACAGCCCGATCACTAACGAGAAACCTACCGCCATCAGGACCGAACTGAGCGTGACCAGGGACGTGAACAGGCCGGTCAGGTTGACCAGCTGTCCCAGGCCGATGCCGGAGAGAATGCCGATGAAACCACCGAGTAAGCTCAAGAGCACAGCTTCCATCAAAAATTGGAAGAGGATGTCCGACCTGCGCGCGCCGACAGCTTTGCGTAGCCCGATCTCCCGGGTGCGCTCCGTCACGGAGACCAACATGATGTTCATGATGCCGATGCCGCCGACCAGCAGCGAGATTCCCGCGATGGCGCCCAAGAAAACGGTCATGGTATCGGTTACACTGGTCATTATCTCCAACATGCTGGCCTGGTTTATGATAAAGAAGTCGGCGTCCTCATCGCTGGTCAGATCGTGGCGCTCGCGCAGGATCGTATCTATCTGCGTCTCGGCAGCATACACCACCTCCTCTGACTGCGCCTCGATGGTGACCCGGCTCACGGTGAGCTGGCCCAGGACGTTGCGCGCGTTGAAGATCTTGGTCTGCGCTGTCGAGAGCGGCACGTAGATATTGCTGTCCGGCGTGCCCATGAAGGAATCCCCTTGCTCTTCCAGAACGCCGATGACGGTGAGCGAGATCCGCGCGCCGCTGTTGTTGGCGACCTTGATCTTCTGGCCCACGGGATTGAAATCGCCGAAGAGGTCTTGCGCGACTTCGCTGCCCAGCACGACGACTTTGCTGTGCCGGTCCACGTCTCTGGCGGAGATAAATTCGCCGTTCGACAGCGCTATATCGTTGAGTGTCTGGTACTCCGGCGTCGTGCCGACCACCGAGGTGTTGAGATTGCTATCGCCGGCGATGATCTGGCCGTTCTGCGTGTACTCCGGCACGACCAGCGCGGCCGCCGGCACGTTGTTGGGATCGGCCAACGCCTCGGCGTCGTCAAGCGTCAGGCCGAGGGAACCGCCGCTACTGCCTATCCGTCCCATGCCTCCGGGCATGACGGTGAGCTGGTTGGTGCCGGCGCTGGTGATCTGGTCGGTGATCTCTGCTTGCGCCCCCTCGCCGATGGACATCAGGGCGATGACCGAGGCCACTCCGATAATGATCCCCAACATCGTCAGTGACGAACGTAGCTTGTTCGCGAGCAGCCCCTCCAGGGCCACGCGCACATTTTCCCATAAATCTGCTAATTGCGTCAGCATAGAGCCTCCAAAATCGAGAGTCAGGAATCAGGAATTAGGAATTAGGAATCAAGAATATTCTAAAGTTTCCTTACTTGTAAAAAAAGTTACCAGGCTGGAATTGATGCGTTTCCTTACTGGAATCAATGTGTTTCCTCACTAGAAAAAAAGTTTCCTTACTGGAACCGATATGTTCCCTTACTCGTAAAAAAATTGTTATGCCTCTCATTCGCCATTTGCAATTCGCCATTCGCCATTTGCTTATTTGCCATTTGCTCATTTGTCATTTCTTCATTTTCTTCCCGCTGCCATTGATAATTTCCTTGCGTATCCTGCCATCAAAAAGATGAAGTACCCGCTCCGCTTCCGAGGAAATCTTGGTATCGTGTGTTACCATAACCACGGTGATCCCCTCTTCGTGCAGCCGGTGGAAGATGTCCATGATCTCACGGCCGGAGACGGAATCTAAGTTGCCGGTCGGCTCGTCAACCATGAGAATCTGGGGATTGTTGACCAGGGCGCGGGCAATGGCTACGCGCTGTTGCTGCCCGCCGGAAAGTTCGGTGGGGCGGTGCTTCAAGCGGTCGCCGAGGCCGACCTTTTCCAGGACCTCCACCGCGCGCTTGCGACGCTCTGCCGGCGCGACCCCGTTACGGCTGTACTGCAGCGGCAACATCACCTGCTTGAGAGCGGTGGCGCGTGATAACAGGTTGAAGGTCTGGAAGACAAAGCCGATCTCGCGGTTGCGGATGCTCGCCAGTTGGTCATCATTCATCTTGCCTACGTTGACGCCGTTCAGGAGATAGCTGCCGTCGGTAGGTGTATCTAAACAACCGATGATGTGCATCAGCGTGGATTTGCCAGAGCCGGACGGTCCCATGATCGCCACCCACTCCCCCTGCTCGATATCTATGGAAACTCCTCGCAGGGCGTGGACTTCCACCTCTCCCATCTGATAAACTTTGGTCAAATCCTGGACTTTGATTAACGGTTGGCTCATTTTACTGGTCTCCCTCTAAATAGCAGCCCCATGCGCGGAGTTCCTGCTTCATCCTCCGGCGAGACCTCTGTCACCACGCCGACCACTTCCCCTTCTGCCAACCCCGCGACGATCTCCACGTTGCCGCCCGCGCTGGCGCCCAACGTCACGGGGCGCGGCTTGAACTCGCCTTCCGCCGTCTGGAGCATCACGTAGCTCTCATCCCCTTCTATGCGGATCGCCCGCAAGGGCAGGGTGAGCACGTTCTCCCACGAGGCGGTGACGATCTCGACGTCTGCCGTCATGCCGGCGCGCACCGCCTGCTCTGTCGGCGTCAGGCGCACGGTGACGGGATAGAGGCTCACGCCGGCCTTCATCTGCGCTGTCGGGGCGATGGCGATGATCTCGCCAGAGATGGCCGGGCCATCCAGTGCCGTCACGGAAACCTGCGCCGCCTGTCCTTCTTTCACCAACGTCACGTCGTTCTCATCTAAAATAACGTCCACGTCCAACGTCGTCAGGTCGCTGACGACGACCACCGCCGTCCCGCCGGCGAGTTCTCCCTCCGCGACGTTCAATTGCACGACGGTACCGGCGAAGGGCGCGGTCAACGTGGCCTCTTTCAACCCTCGCCGGGCTTTTTTCAGGGAAAGGCTGGCTTGCTCCACTTTAAGTTTAGCAGCTTCCACCTCCTCCTCCGTAGGGCCGGCGAGCAGCGATTCCAACTTCGCCTGCGCGCTCTCCACCTGCGTCCACGAGGCCCAGAGGTCATTGCTGTCAGGGCCGGCAGCGGCGATGTCGTAGGCTAATTGCGCTTTTTCGTAGTTCAAGGTCGCGTCCTGCAGTTGACCGGCCATCCGCTCTCCATAGCGGTCATAGTTGCCCTGTGCTCTCCGTACTTCTTGAGCGCGTAGCTCCAGATCGGCCTCCAGCTGGGCTAACTGTTCCGAGGAAGTCCCTTCCTTTGCTTTGCTGTAGTTCGCCTGTGCCAGGCTCAATCCCGCTTCCGTTGCCGCGATTTCGTCGCCGGTCGCAGCGGCGAGCGTCTGCTCCAACCGGATCTGCGTTTCCTCAAGCGCGATTTCAGCTCTGGCTACGTCCAGCTCTAAGTTTGCGGTGTCCAAACGCAGCAAAGGTTCCCCGGCGGCGACATTCTCACCCTCCTCCACCAGCACCTCCGCTACCCGCCCGGAGGAGGAGAAGGAAAGGGAGACCTCCTTCACGGCGACGAGGTTTCCGCTGCCGTCAACGGAGTCCTGCAACGTCCCCCGTGTTACGATGACCAGCTCCGTCACCTGCGTCGCCGGCCCTGCCTCCGTAGCTCCGAGCTGCTCCAGGCGGTTATAGCCTAAGTATCCCAGGCCGGCGAGCAGTAAAACGATCAATATCCACCATTTCTTTTTCATATTTTTTCCTCTACCGCGAATTGCTTCTACTGGTATCATCTCAATATTCCGGGGTAATTTTTACCACAGAGACACAGAGGGCACAGAGTTTTCTTATTCTTTCTCCGTGTTCTCTGTGGTGAGAATGATAGCTAACGAAATGTTTACCCCTACTTATTGGGAAGATGCCTCTACTGCCGCATCATCCCCGGAAATAGACGGTTTTTTCCCGACTGTCCCTCGGTCTCTATCAGGTCAGCCACACTGACGACATCACCCTCTTGCAGAGCACCGCTGACCTCGACATGCGTCTCGGAGCGCGCTCCCAACGTCACCGGCACCGGCACAAAGCCGCTCAAGCCACCGAACGCGCGTCCCTGACTTCCGAGCTGTCTCTCCGCTTCTGCCGGCGCACCCGCGCCAGGCAGCTGACCGGAACCAGGGCCGCCACCACCACCCAGGGTGGGTGGCTCGAAGCTCTCCCCCTCCTGCAGCTGGCGTAGCACAAAGGTGCGCCCGCCCAGTTCCTGGATGGCGGTCAGCGGGAGGATGAGGACATTCTCTGCATTGGCGATGACGATCTCCACTTCGGCGGTCATGCCGGCGCGGATAGGCGTCTCGGTCGGGTCGAGGGCCACGGTGACGGGGTAGAGCACGATGCCTGACTGGATGTTTGCCGTCGGCGCGATGGCGACGATCTCGCCGCCGATCTCGACGTTGTCGAAGGCGTCGAAGGTGACGCGGGCTTTTTGTCCCATAATGAGCTGCGCAACGTCGCTTTCATCCAACAGCACCTCTAACACCAGCGTCTCCAGGTTGCCGATCATGATCGCTGTGCCCGTCGCCTTCTCTCCCACGTTCACATTGACCTGAGTGACGGTCCCGGCGCAGGGCGACACCAGCGCGGCCTCTTTCAAATTCAGTTGGGCCTGTTGCAGGGCGATCTCCGCCGTCTTCACCGCCAGTTCGGACAACGCCACATTCTCTGGGGTGGGGGTGTGGAGCAATTTATCTAAGTTGGCCTGTGCCTGCTTCACCCTGGCTCCCGCCGCCCACAGGTCTGTGCCGGAGGCCCCCTCCAGCACAGCGTTGTAGGAAGTCAACGCCTTGTCATAGCCGGCCTGCGCCTGCCAGAGTTGAGAGGCTTGCGGCCCGTAGTCGGCCTCGGCTTTCCAGCCACCGCCGGCGTGGTCGTAAGCGCCTTGCGCCGACTCCAGGGCGATCCTGGCCTGCTCCAACGCCACTGCGGACCTGGCGAGCTCGTCAGTCGTAGCGCCGCTCGCCAGGCTGTTGTAATTGGCGCGCGCGCTATCTAAGGTTGCTTCCATTGAGGCGATGTTTTCATCCGTTGGCCCGTTCAACGTTTGTCGCAACTGCACCTGCACCTGAGAGAGCGCGAGCTGTGCCTGGGCAACGGCATCCTCCAAATCGGCAGTGTCAAGCCGCGCGAGGGGCTGACCGGCTGCTACACGCTCTCCCTCCTCGACGAGTACCTCGGCCACC
>JAUWHU010000228.1 GCA_030605705.1 Thermoflexia bacterium
CATTATAAGGGGTTTGAGAACGAATGTCAACGTTGCGAATTGGTTAGATTGCATTCTATGACCGTAGGGGCGATTCGCGAATCGCCCCTACTTGCCCGTACCATGCCTTTGTGGTAAGATAGCTCCGTTTCGGGGAACCACATTGGGGAATCACGTGGGATTCCCCCTACGTTTCGGGGAACTCGCTTTTTCGCCTTCTCGCTTTCTCGCCTTCTCGCTTTTTCGCTTTCTCGCTCACTCGCTTTCTCGTTTACCTATGCGCTTTCTGAACCCAACCGGATTTTTCGCTGCTCTCCTGGCGTTGCCCATTCTGGCGCTCTATTTCCTGCGCCTGCACCGCCGGGAAGTCACTGTGCCCAGCACGCTGCTTTGGAGCGTGGTGCTGGCGGATCGGCACGCCAATCGCCCCTGGCAGAAGCTCCGCCGCAACTGGTTGCTGTTCCTGCAGCTGTTGGTGCTTCTCGCGCTGGTCCTCGCGCTGGCGCGCCCCGCGCTGCCCGCGCCTGTGGCTCTGCGAGGGCAGGTCATCATCCTGTTGGATGCCTCCGCCAGTATGCAGGCCGTGACGGATACCGGTGGCACGCGCTTCGACGCGGCCTTGCGCGCGTTGCGCGACCTCGCCGGGACGTTGGACGCGGGCGATGAAGTCACGCTACTGGCCGTGGGGCCGGAGCCGCGTCTGCTGTTGCGCGGCGGCGATGCCGGTATGTTGCGGCGCGCACTGGACACAGCCTCTCCCACCGACGGCCCCGCCGACTGGGACGCGGCGGCCTCTCTGGCGGCGGGGCTGGCCTCCGGCGACGAGGTGCTGACGCTCCTGGTCACAGACGCGGCCATAGATCGCCCTTTGCCCGCGCTGCCCGGTGATGCGCGCCTGGTGACGGTCGGCGCGGATGTACCCAACGCCGGGATTGTCGCCTTCGCCCTGCGGCGTACCCCCGATGGCCTGATGGCTTTCGTCCGTGTCCAAAATACCGGCCCCGCGCTCCGGCGGGAGCTTTCCCTCTTCGCCGACGGCGTCCTGGTGGAGCGGCGCGCGCTCGAGCTGCCGGCGGATGGCGCTGTCGCGCTCTCCTTCCCTGCGCTGCCCACGTTGGCCTGGGCCGAGGCGCGCCTCGCAGGGACAGACCGCCTGGCGCTCGACGATCATGCCTGGGTCGCCATCTCCGGCGGGGAGGGCGGGAGCGTCCTGCTGGTGACGCCGGGCAATCGTTTCTTGGCTCAGTCGCTGCGCTCTCTGCCTGGTGTATCTTTGGTCCAGGCCACGGAATCGTTGCCGGAGGAACATTCCCCCTACGGCCTGACGGTGGCGGATGGCCCCTTCACCGGCACGTGGCCCACGACCAATTTGTGGCTGATCGCGCCGGACGCCACGGCGCTCTGCGGCGAGCCGGGCGACGTCTTCACGCCGACTTCCACCACGCGCGGGCAATGGAGCCACCCCCTCCTGCAGTACGTGGATTGGAGCGACGTGCATGTGGCGCGCGCTCGCCATTACACTCCCCCCGCCGATGCCGAGGTGCTCCTGGAGACCGCCGCCGGCCCCTTGCTCTGGGTGCTGGAGCGACCGGGGCAGCGAGTCGCCTGTCTCGCTTTTGACCTCCACGACTCTGACCTGCCCTTGCGGTTGGCCTTTCCGGTGCTCACGGCCAACCTGGTGGGCTGGCTGTTGCCCCAGGCTTCGGCGGAACCGGTACAGCCCCGACCGGCGGGTCAGGATTGGGAACCACCCTTGCCGCCAGACGCTACCGGCGCCACGTTGGTCGCTCCAGATGGCGGGCGCGTGGCTTTGCCAGGGCCGGTGTCTACCCGCGCCGGGCTATATCGCCTGGAGATGGAGACCGCCGCCGGTTCCAGCACCCGCTATGCCGCGCTCTCCCTGTTGGATGAAGCCGAGAGCGACCTGCGCCCGCGCCCGCTCACCGTCGGTGGTAGCTTGCTTCCCGTGGCCGGCGAGACCGCCGCCTCCGGCTGGCGTGACTTCAGCCACTGGCCGTTGGCCGTGGCGCTGGCGCTGCTCCTCATCGAGGCTGCGCTGTGGTGGGGGCCGTCTCTTTGCCATTGGAAAACCACGGGGGGATTCCCTTACATCGGGAAACCACGGAGGGTTTCCCCTACATCGGGAAACCACGGAGGGTTTCCCCTACTATTGCGCGTTTTCCTGCTTTTGTGCCTTGTCTTCGCGTTGTTGGGGGCGCGCTGGACCCGGCGCACCCGCGATCTGGCCGTCGTTTTCTTGTTAGATCGTTCGGCCAGCACACAAACCGTCTGGGAGAACGAGGTCGCTTTTGTTGAAACGGCGCTGGCGACGAAAGGGGCGCGCGACCGGGCGGCGCTGGTCATCTTCGGTGGGGATGCGTGGGTGGATCGCGCACTCTCCGTCGCGCCCGACCTGAACGCCATCGCCACCTTCCCT
>JAUWHU010000459.1 GCA_030605705.1 Thermoflexia bacterium
GCAATCCCAATCCCCGTATCCGCCACGGAGACCGCTAACCAGCGTCCGGGGGACAACGGCGGGCAACGTTCGCCCAGGAGCAAGACAGACGCCGGCTCGCCCGCCGGCAGCTCCACCACGGTCGCGCGGACCTCAAGCTGACCGGCATCGGTGAACTTGATCGCGTTGGAAAGCAAATTGGTGACCACCTGAACCAAACGGTCACGGTCGGCATGCACCAGCGGTAGCTGAGGGGGCAGGTTAATACGCAAAGACAGCTGCTTCGTTTCGGCCAGAGAGGCGATGATAGCAACAGAAGACTCAATGACCTCCACGATGTCCACCGGCGCCGGTTTCCACTCGATCTTCCCTGCCTCCAATTTCGCCACGTCCAACACATCGTTGATGAGTGAGGTCAGCCGCTCCCCTTCGCTGTTGATAATGCCAAGGTTCCACTGGACACGTTCTAATACTTGCTGCCCCCGAAGGTCATCCGGTAAAATCTTAGGTGTTATCTCCCGTTTCAGGTTGCGCCGGATCACCCTGGCAAATCCCAAAATCGAGGTCAATGGCGTCCGCAATTCATGGGATACCGTGGAGAGAAATTCATTCTTCAAGCGATCCACTTCCGCCTCGCGGGTGACATCGTGCAGCAGTGTTACCACACCGGAGATCTCCGGGTGTGTGTTCAGCGACTGGCCCAGGAGAGGATTGCGATGTTGTAAAAGCGCGCAGGCCACCACTCTGTAAACGCTGGGGATAGCGCGTCCGGCGGCCGGCTGCGTTTCGGCCACCTCAACAGTGATGACTTCGTTGGGCCGATCCAGCACCTGTCCTGACAGAGCCTCCAACCCCTCAAGGGGAAGGATTTCCCACAAGGCGTGGCCGATCACATCCTCCGTGGAACGCCCTGCAATGTGCAGGAAAGCGGGGTTGCTCAATAATATCGTTCCGTCAGTAGCGGTGACGACCAGGCCATCGGCGATGTTCTGCAGGATCATATCTAAACGGTTGCGTTCATCTAACAGCTCGGCGGTACGGGCCGCCACGCGCGCCTCCAGTTGTTGGCTGTAGTCCTGCAATTCCCGGTATTGTCGAGCGTTCTGCAGGGCCGCTGCCGCCTGGTGTCCAAACAACACCAACGCATCCACTTCTTGACGGTTGAGCAGGTTGCCTGAGAGCTTGCTGCCGAAGAGGTACAGGGCGGTGAGCATACCATGATGGTGCAGCGGCAGACAGATTTCCACGTTCCGCTCGGCCAGCTCCTGGATAGCAGGCTGCATTTTCGGCGGGAAACGATCCAACTTATGCACAGCCAGGGGGGCATTGTTGAATTGCAGCCATTTGACCAGCGGGGAAAACATAGGAATTTGCCAGGCTCCTTCCCCACTACTCCGGTAGAGTTTCCTCGGCTCATCCAACAAGAATAAGTCAGCCGCAGAAAGTCCCAACTGCCAGGGTACTTTGTGGGTGAGCATGGTCACTACGTCGCCCAGAAGGATCGTATCCGAGAGGTCCTCGCTGATTTCGCGGATCACCCGGTGAAAGTCAAATTGCTCACGATAGAGGGTGCGGTCCACAAACCGCTGAGTGTAGATTCGCAAAGGGTTGAAGAGCAAAAAGAGCACCGCCGCCGCGATGACCCCAGCCATAAAATCATTGGGGACTCCCGTATGCCGCTCGAATATCCTTCCGACCACGCGCACGGTGAGCAAGTAGACCACGGTCAGTAGTCCCGTCAACAGCGCATAGACCAAAGTGCGGTTGACGATCCAGTCAATCTCCATCAAACCATAGCGAAAGATCGCGATGGTAACGGTGAACGGGACGAAGACGATAGTCACATTCGTCACGCTCAGCGGCAACCAGGGCGCGCCCCAGATCACAGAGGGAATCATATAGAAAAACATCCAGGGCAAGAGCGCCACGATCATACCCCAGAAGATCCAACGTATCTGATTGCGCACACCAGGCTGACGGACGGTGAGATAGGTGTGCCCCAGCGAAATCGCGCCCCCCAGCAACTCCAACCCCATCAAGGGATTAGCCACCGCGAAGAACGCGGCGCGAGAGCCGAGAACCGTGCCATCTCCCCAGAGGAAAACTGCCAGCGTGGACAGCACCGGAATCGTCAGGTGAATAAGCCAGGGAAGTCGGGGGGAAATACGCAGCAGCGACTTGACATTTGGGAAGAGCAACAATGCGTGCAAAATCAAGCCGGAGGCTAACACAACCGAGGGAGCATCCAGAGGGATAAAAAGCCATCCCCACGCCAGCAGCACGTTGGCATTAGCCGCCGGGAAAGCATTGTTGATCTGGTTAACCGCTACGAGAATGAAGGCAAAGGTCAACAATTGCGTCGAGTGCTCCCGCCCCTTGCCCCGCAACAAGACGATCGCACCAAAAAGCAAGCTCAGGCCCACCACGAACAACATCCCCGCCCGCATCAGGAAAAGAGTGGGGCGTGGCCGACTCCAGGGGACTTCTACCTGGAAGGTCTCGCCGCCGCGCATTATCGTGTAACGCCGGCTCGTCTGGTCGCCAGTGAACAGCGTCGTGTGCCAGACGCCAGGTTGCAGCAGATCCTCGTTCAAATCCCGTCCGGCAATCTCAATAATGGCATCGCCGGATTGCAACGCCGACCCGGCCGGCGCCTGTTTCACAATGAGCTGCCGGCCCACATAGACGCCCACGCCATCACCTGGAGAGCGGAGCAGAATCACCAATAGCCACGATAAGTAGGCCAATGCCACGAGCGCTAGCAATAGCAACAAGTTGCGCAAATTTATCTTCTTACGGAACGCTGATAGGCTCATAGGGTCTCCCGAAGATGCTGGATTATTATCACGAATAGAGAATGAAGAATGGCAAATGAAGAATGGAGAATGAAGAATAGAGAATGAAGAATTTCCGCCTTTTCGCTTTCTCGCTTCCTCGCCTTCTCTCTATCTCTATCTCTGTCTTTATCTCTGTCTCTGTCTCTGTCTGTCTCAGTCTGTCTCAGTATACCCAATTTCTGCCTACAAGGCAATATAGCCGGGTGATGGAGTCACTGGCCTCAGAGTTGTCACCCCCATTATAGGTGATGCGAAAATGCCTGTCAAGAATCCCCGCCGCGCTGCGTCCAGGCACCTCCGGCCCGATGGCCCTGGGAAACGCGCCGCCTCTTAGCCCGGTGGGCAGACTCTTTGCATTTTTTGCATTCCCATAGTAGAATTCAGGCAAGCGGTTAGACACATTGGGGCAAAAGTTACACTTACACTGCTCCCAGCCCCCGTCTCGGGGGCGTTCCCGGGGCAAGTTTCCTCGTCAACCCGCCCCCGGGGACGGAGGGCTTTTAGAGCTTTGGGGAACAGCTGTGTCACTTGATTTGATGGATAAAAATGGCTACCGGGAGGGAATCGTGTTGGTGAAGGGGAAATGAGACCCCCCTCAATCCCCCCTACGAGGGGGGAAACGGGAGCAGCGGTCTCCCCTCCTACGAGGGAGGTCTGAGGTTGCCCCGATTTGGTGGACACTGAGTTAAGGGTAAGTGTCATGATACACTTGCTCAAAAGCCAAGGGACTGAGATAGCCCAAGGCCGAATGACGTCGGACGCGATTGTAGAAGACTTCAATGAAATCAAAGAT
>JAUWHU010000232.1 GCA_030605705.1 Thermoflexia bacterium
AAATTCCCCCTCCGAGAACTGGAGAGGGAATTCTCAACTCTATTGTAGCACAAGACGCCAAAAAGCCTCAATGGGTGTGATTTTCGGGCACGCAGTGCTTCAGGAGCGACCGGCCGATTTGCTCCGTCCGCTCTATGGTGATACAATGAGGGCTCCCCTGAAAAAAGGTTATTCTCACCACAGAGACACAGAGGACACGGAGAAGAGAAGAAAATTTGATGTTTGGTTTAAGAAAAATCCACTTTACACGTCAAGAAATTAATTTTCTCAAGGTCAAGTTTAAAATCTCTGCGCTCTCTGTGTCCTCTGTGGTGAAATTCTTAGTTTTTTCAGTAGACTCAATGGGGATCAACGAAAAAGCCTCGCGGCCCTTGCCCGGCCCGAGGCTGTGACCAGGACGGCAGAAACACCCTGGTGGGTATCTGGTAACACAAAGCCCTGGGCGCGCTCGCCGAGGACAAAGCCCAGCCGCCGTCAAGAGCGAGCGGGCTGTTGAACGCCAAACTCCGAGAGCATACAGCTTTGGATAAGTGGCGCGAAGTCTGTACATACAACTGGGAGAAACTTAATGTGGTCATTTCGCAACAAGCGCCTGCTCGAACCCGTTGACATCTCCGTTGCTAACCTGATGGCGGCTTTGGGCCGCTACCAGGGGCGGCAGGAGCTCTACCACCATCAAGCACCCCAAATGCTGGATGCGCTGCATCGCACGGCTATTATAGAATCCACCGAGGCCTCCAACCGCATCGAAGGAATTATCGTGCCGCCGCAGCGCTTACAGGCTCTGATGATTCAGTCCACACCGCAAACCCGCTCCGAAAGCGAGATTGCCGGCTACCGTGACGTGCTGAGCCACATTCACACCGGACAGTTGGGGCTACCCCTCACCCCCGACGGCATCCGTGCCTTGCATGCCGACCTATACGCCTATCTCCCCGGCGAGGGTGGGCGCTGGAAAGAACGCGATAACGTCATCCGCCAGCGGCTCCCCGATGGACGTGACGTGCTGCGCTTCGTGCCGCTGCCCGCCGACGAAACCCCGGCAGCCATGGCCGAGCTATGTGAGCAGCTGGTCGCCGTATGGGGAAGCGAAGCCGTGGACCGTCTGCTGGTTATCAACGCCTTTGTGCTGGATTTTCTCTGTATCCATCCCTTCAGCGACGGCAACGGGCGCGTGGCACGATTGCTCACTTTGCAGCTGCTCTATGCAGCGGGTTACGAAGTGGGGCGTTACATCAGTCTGGAGCACATTATCGAGCAATCCAAAGAAACCTACTATGAAGCGCTGTGGCGTTCCAGCCAACGTTGGGACACCGGCCAACACGATCTCACCCCCTGGCACCAGTATAGCCTGAGTGTGCTCATCTACACCTACCGCGAGTTCGAGGCGCGGGTGGGAGAACTGGCTTCTGCACCAGGAGCCAAACGGGCCGCCGTGCTCCATGCGTGGGAAATCTTCAAGCCGGGACAAACATTCTCGATTGCGGAGTTAGAACATATTTGTCCAACGGTCAGCCGGGCGACGGTACGCCGGGTCTTGAACGAACTACGTGAGCGCGGCGCGGTCGAGTGCTTGGGGACAGGACGTGCGGCCCAATGGCGCAAATGTTAAACGTGCTCATGGCTACATTGAACGTACTCAAAACGTACTCATGCCTCGCTCAATAAACTGAAAAAAATGTATCTACCCAGGTAACGGACATTGACTATTTCCCGGTCTACAGATCAATAGAGATGGTTTATGTTTCATGGGGCTTTTTTCCACCCTGATCATCCGCCTCAAATCACCTGCGGACTGCTGGACGTTGAGCAAAGCATTAGTGCGAGCACACGGAGTGTGGAACGCAGAGAATCCCCGGTCTCTACCAAGAGGCCGGGGATTTGTTTTGGGGTCAGGGGTTGCGCAGGATGAGGGGGAGGTAGACTTCTTCTAGCTCCGGTGCCGTGAAATCTTGCCCGGTCGCATCCGGTGGCACGCTGACCGTGCGCGTGGTAGGCGTGAAGGTGTAAATGTGTTTGTGGGGCGTGAGGGTGTAGGTGCCGGTAATGAGGTTGGTGAAGGTATATGTGCCGCTACCATCGGTGGTGGCGCTGCCGCCTGAATAGGCGGATATCGTCACGTCAGCGAGCGGGTTGCCGGCAGCATCGCTCACGTGGCCGGAGATGGCGTATGGCCCGCTGGCCCCCCGGTCGTGGACGAAGACGTCATACATATCATTGGTGTCGCCACTCACCAGGTTGCTGGCGATGGAGTCGAACGTCACGTAGCGCCCGTCGGCCGAGATGGAAGGTGA
>JAUWHU010000378.1 GCA_030605705.1 Thermoflexia bacterium
AATCGCAACGCCTGTTCCAGGTGGGAGTGTTGTTGGGATTGGCGCTGGGTTTGTTATACACCTGGAAAATAGAACCCGTCCAATACTACGACACTTATCCGCCGTTGCTGCAAATCGAATACCGCGCCGATTGGATCCGCATGACAGCCCTGGCCTGTGGACAGGAAGGGAGTCTGGCGCGGGCCAGGGTGCGTTTGCAAAACCTGTCCCCAGAGGAGGTCCGCCGGGAGGTGGGCGCGGCGTTGGATGCGGCGGTGGCCGGCGGACGTCCCCTGCCGGTATTGCAACGTATGGCGATGTTGGCTCAGACCTGCGGCGTGGACAGTCCCGCCGTGCAAATTTACCTTGCTTCCGGCGAGGAGGTCGCCTTCAGCACGCCACTCCCTCTTCAGCCATCTCCGACCCCTCTCCTGCCTACACCCAGCCCCACATTCATTCTCCCGACGATCTCCATCGTGCCCACACCGACGCCTCTGCCCCCGCCCTATCTCGTGGAGGAGACGCGCAGCTCTTGCCTGCCGGAACCGCGTATCGCGGTTTCTATCACACAAGAAATCACGGTGACGGTGCGGGGGCGCGAGCAGTTGGAGCGACAAGGACTGCCCGGTGTGGAGGTCTGGCTGCTGTGGGCTGATGGCGCAGATCGCGCCGTGACCGGCTTGCGGCCCGCACAGGGATTGGGCTACGCCGACTTTGCTATTGAGCCAGGGGAGTCCTATAATCTCTACCTCGACAGTCCCACGGGCGCACCTATCGCCACCTTGCTGGTGCAACCCTGCTCGGGAGAGGAAGGACATGCCTGGAGTTCCTGGCTGCTCATCCTGCAAAGCACGCGTGGAGAGATAGAGAATGAAGAATAGAGAATAGAGAATGAAGAATAGAGAATGAAGAATAGAGAGTGGAGAATAGAGATAGAGGATGGAGAGTAGAGATAGAGGATGGAGAGTAGAGATAGAGGATAGAGGATAGAGAGTAGAGAGATAGAGAGGGGAGAATAGAGATAGAGAAGAGCATTGTGTTTAATGCCGGTATGAAGTATAATGAGGTTGATCATAGCGCGGCAAAGCCGCAAATGTGCAAATGGCAAATTGCAAATGACAGACCATGATTCTCGCGCACGAAGTCCTGGGCGCACCCGCACAGGACGGCGTAAATCTTGTGGGGTAATACTATAACGCGGCGAGGCCACGGTAAAATAACAACATCATAGGAGAAGAACTATGCGTAAGACACTTTCATTTTTGGCGGGTTTAATGGCTGGCAGTGTCACCGGTGGGGTATTGGCGTTGCTTTTCGCTCCCCATTCAGGCGAGGAATTACAGGGACGGATCAGGGAATACGCCGAGCACCTGATCGAAGAGGGCAAATCTGCCGCAGAGGCGCAGCGACGGGAGCTAGAGGGACAACTCGAGGCCTTTAAAAAGGGCCAGCCCGTTACATCCCCGGCCGAGTAGTTTCAGTTAAGTCCTCCGAGGTCTCCGGCAAGAGCTTCGCAGACATAAGATATGCCGTGTTGAGCGAAAATACTGTCGTGCAAAGGCCTTGTGAGACCTCGGAGGTCTGGACGTTGCTTAACTGAACCGTATTGTTGTTAATCCTGCCCAAAAATGTGGCGTTTATTTAGAACTGCGCAACCCTGAGGGTATGCTACGGCTACGGCGGGCCATTTATGGCTGTCTGCACCGTGCCTGCCGGTGTTTCTTTGCTGCGGCGCTGAAGGCTGCAAAAAGAGGTAGCATCGCCGGATCTACCTTGACCATTGCCTCCGGGTGCCACTGGACGCTGACGCAGAAGGGATGATCCGGCAGCTCCAGGGCCTCAATCACGCCGTCGGGAGCGTGTGCCACGACTTGCAAACCCTTCCCTGGGATATGGACCGCCTGGTGGTGCGCGCTGTTCACCCCAAGTTCCGTCCCGCCCAGAACGGCTGCCAGACGGCTTTCTGCCGTGAGCGTCACGGAGTGAACGGTTCGTTCCATGGGGCGGGCGGGGACAAAAGCGTGCTCCAGGGTATCCGGCGCCTGCGCGGCGAGGTCCTGGTATAGGGTGCCTCCCAGCGCGATGTTGAGCACCTGGTGTCCGCGACAGATCGCCAGGATGGGCAGCTGACGCTCCAAGGCGAGCCGCACCAACCCCAGTTCTGAGGCGTCACGTTCCGCATCGCTTTTCCCCATCCAGGTTTGAGGCTCCTGGTTGTAGTGAACGGGGTCAATGTCCTCCCCCCCGGAGAGCAGCAACCCGTCCAGCTGCGTCAGAAGTAGCGGCCAATCTTCCTCTTGCATCACGGGCGGGATAATCAACGGCGTGCCACCCACTTTATGGATGGCACGCACATAGGTTTCCCCCACGCAACAGAGGGGACTATTAAGCAAACGGGCGGAAGTATCCTTCCGCCCCGTGATTCCGATCAACGGCCTCATCCCAGCAGTGAACTCTGAGCTACTTCCGCAGTTCCTTCAAACGCGCGGCCTTGCCACGGCGGTCGCGCAAGAAATAGAGTTGCGCGCGGCGCACTTTGGAGCGGCGCAATACCTCTATTTTCTTGATGCGCGGTGAGTGCAGCAAGAACGTCCGCTCTACGCCGATCCCGCCGGAAGCGATACGGCGCACGGTAAAGATCGCGCTGGCGCCGCCCCCGCGCACACGGATGATGGTGCCCTGGAAAACCTGCACGCGTTTGCGCTCTCCCTCCACACTGTGGAGGTGAACCTTGACAGTATCCCCTGAATGGAGTTCAGGAATGTTCGGATTGGCTTGCAACTGGCGCTCTAATGATTCAACCAGATTCATTGTGACTTTCTCCCCACAAATTTACCGCCCAAAAGCGGCGGCAGTTAAAGATTATACCATAATGCGGCAGAGTCGCAAATGGGCGAATGTGCAAATGGCAAATGTGCAAATGAAGAAATGACAAATTCTGTGTTGCGGGCATTGCCTGCCCACACCTTCGGTCCGTGGTGAAATGCTCGGTTTTTCGCATTGGGGCAAAAGACGCACTTACACTGCTTCCAGCCCCCGTCTCGGGGGTACCCCTGGGCAAGTCCCCCGTCAACCCGCCCCCGGGGAGCGCGCAGCCTACCCGTCAGGGTACGGAGGGCTTTTAGAGCGTTTGGGAGCAGATGTGTCACTTCTGCCACAGTGCGTTTTTTTTCAGTAGACTCATCCGTGTTCATCTGTGTGAATCTGCGTCCTGTTTTACCAACTGCACATGCCGGGAATGTTCTCCGCCGCTACTTGACCCGCACTCGCCAACCGGCCTGGAGGTAGTCCGGGTCACGTGGCAATCCCCGGCTCTCCCAGAGATGGGCGTTCCATTCCCAGAATTGCGTCCTGGACAGGCCGTTACGGATGATCAGCCCTCCTACCGTATCGCTCGTGCTCACCGTCACGTAG
>JAUWHU010000307.1 GCA_030605705.1 Thermoflexia bacterium
AGGTGTTGGGTATTCCCGAAGCGCGGCTCTCGCGTCTCGCCGGCGCTGACGAGGCATTGGCCCGCTGGTGGCAGAACTACCTCGACGCGCGGCCCGCTGACCTCGCGGGTCGCCGGTATCCCGAGCTCACGCTTTCGACCACCGTCACCGGCTGCCGCTTAGTCGCCAAGTACGACCTCGTCGTCGTTACGCCGGAGGGTCGGGCCATCATCTTCGATTGGAAGACCACGGAGAAACTCCCCTCTCGCCGGCGGCTCTTCGAGCGCTGGCAGACCCGCGTCTATCGCTTCGTGCTCGTCCATGCGGGGGCGCACCTCAACGGCGGGCAGCCGCTCCGCCCGGAGCATGTCGAGATGGTTTACTGGTTCGCCGAGCACCCTGACGATCCGGTGCGCTTCCCCTACGACGCGACCCAGGCCGCCGCCGACGGCGAACAGCTCACAGCGCTCATCGCCGAGATACGCGCCTGCGACGTTGAGGCCGATTTCCCCCTCACGGATGACGAACGCAACTGCCGCTACTGCCCGTATCGCTCGCTCTGCGACCGGGGGCAGGAAGCGGGAACGTTGGACGCGCGCGAGGACGAGACGGAAACAGGCGCGCTCGACGACTTCGACTTGGATTTTGACCAGGTCGCGGAGATCGAGTTTTAAGTCAGTGACTGGCGACTCGTGACTGGTAACTGGTGCGCCTGCCATTTGCCATTTGCAAATTTGCGGCCTTGTCGCCCCATGCTACAATGCTTTTGAAATACATCACTGGCTCCCCTGAAAAAAGGTCATTCTCACCACAGAGACACAGAGGACACGGAGAAGATAGAAAAAATTTGATATTTGGTTTAAGAAAATTCCACTTCACACGTCAAAAAATTAATTTTCTCAAGGTCAAGTTTAAAATCTCTGCGCTGTGGGCACTGCCTGCCCACACTACGCTCTGTGTTCTCTGTGGTGAAATTCTTAGTTTTTTCAGTAGAGAGTCATCTTTCAAAGGAGAAAACCCAATGTACAAACTTGTATTGCTGCGACACGGCGAAAGCGTCTGGAACAAAGCTAACTTCTTCACCGGCTGGACGGACGTGGACCTGTCCGAAAAAGGCGTCGTAGAGGCGCACACGAGCGGGAAAACCCTGCACGAAGAAGGATACATTTTCGACGTGGCCTACACCTCGGTGCTCAAACGCGCCATCCGCACACTGTGGATCGCGTTAGACGAGCTGGATCAGATGTGGATTCCCGTCTACCGCTCCTGGCGGCTCAACGAGCGGCACTACGGCGCACTCCAGGGCTTGAACAAAGCGGAGATAGCGGCGAAGTTCGGCGACGAACAGGTTCACATCTGGCGGCGCAGCTACGACGTGCGCCCGCCCGCGCTGGAGAAAAGCGACGAACGCTGGCCCGGCCACGATCCGCGCTACCAAGACCTGGACGAGAGCGACGTCCCCGCCGCAGAATGTCTGAAGGACACCGTGGCGCGTTTCCTGCCCTACTGGCATGAAACCATCGCCCCCGCCGTCCGCGCGGGGCAGCGCGTCCTCATTGCGGCGCACGGCAACAGCCTGCGCGCCCTGGTCAAATACTTGGATGACATTTCCGAAGACGTCATCCCTGGCCTGAACATCCCCACCGGCATCCCGCTGATCTACGAGCTCGACGACGACCTCAAACCACTGCGGCACTACTACTTAGCCGATGCCGAGACAGTGAAGGCAGCTCAGCAGGCCGTCGCCAACCAGGGGAAAGCGACGTAGCGAGGAAGCGAGAAGACGATAAAGCGAGAAGGCGAGAAAGCGATAAAGCGAGAATTCGCACATTTGCTGGGCCGCTAAGACGCTGAGCCGCTGGGCCGCTAAGACGCTGAGACGCTGGCCCGCTGAGACGCTAACTTATGTACAAATGGCTTGACCCTGTTCCCATCATTGTCCCCGCCGACCTGCAAGACTTCGTCGGCGGGCATTCGCTTGTCGCGCAGACGTTGTCGCGCCGGGGCGTCACCTCCGTGGCGGCAGCCCGCGCCTTCCTTGATCCTGACGCCTACACTCCCGCCCCGTCTCAAGATTTCCCGAATCTCACGCGCGCCGTTGAGCGGCTGGAGACGGCGATCCGCCAGGGTGAGCGCGTCTGCGTCTGGGGCGACTTCGACGTGGATGGGCAGACCTCGACGACGTTACTCGTCTCCGCGCTCCGCGACCTGGGCGCCAACGTCACCCACCACATCCCCGTGCGGGCGACGGAATCCCACGGCGTCCACCTCTCGCAGCTGACGCGGGTCATTGCCGAGGGCGCGCAACTGCTGCTCACCTGCGATACCGGCATTGACGCCCACGAGGCCGTCGCCTACGCCAACGCGCAGGGCGTGGACGTCATCATCACCGACCACCACGAGCTGCCTCCCACCTTGCCCGACGCCTACGCCGTCGTGAACACGCATCTGCTCCCGGATGGACATCCGCTGGCGACGCTGCCCGGCGTGGGCATCGCCTACAAAGTCGCGGAGGAGCTCGCCAGCCGCGCCGGTCGCCCCGCCGCCGTGACTCGCGACCTCGACCTGGTGGCGTTGGGCATCGTCGCCGACGTGGCCGAGCAGACCGGTGACGCGCGTTATCTCCTCCAACGTGGCCTGGACGCGCTGCGCGCCACCACGCGATTGGGCCTCCTGGAGATGATGAAGCTCGCCCACCTGAACCCCGCGCAGCTGACCGAGGAGAACATCGCCTTTGCGTTAGCGCCGCG
>JAUWHU010000272.1 GCA_030605705.1 Thermoflexia bacterium
CTCTTTGAGCATTTGCCGTAACCGTGCAACCCTGCCGGGGTAAAAAGCTCCGGCGACGGCGGCCGGACGGGTAAGTTGTGTGCGCATGATCACCTCCATAAGTGATTCTTGATTCTCGATTCTTGATTCTTTATGTGCTGCTTTACCCCCAGACGCCGGGGATGGTTGCGCCACAGTCGGGACAGCTCCCCGGTTCCTCCCAGTAAGTGTGAACGTTGTACCCATATCGCCTGATGAGCAGCTGCCCGCAATGCGGGCAGTAAGTGCTCTCGCGGGTGGGATCGGGGACGTTCCCCACGTAGACGAAGCGCAGCCCGGCCGCTTTGCCGATGTCGTAAGCGCGTTCTAACGTGGCGGGCGGCGTGCGAGGGCGGTCTCGCAGCTTGTAGGTGGGGTAGAAGGCGGAGAGGTGCCACGGAATATCGCGGCTGATCCCGGCCAGCCACTCGGCCGCGGCCCGTAGCTCCGCATCGGAATCGTTGAGGCCGGGGATGACTAAGGTGGTGACCTCGATCCAGATGGAGGTTTCCTGGGCAATGGTGACAATATTGCGTTTGATGGGGGCCAGCCGGGCGGCGCAGTACTCCCGGTAGAGTTCGTCGGTGAAACCCTTGAGATCCACGTTGATGCCGTCCAAATAAGGGGCGAGGAGCTCTATTGTTTCAGGGGACATGAAGCCGTTGGAGACGTAGACGTTCTTGATCCCCTGCTCGTGGGCCAGGCGGGCGGTGTCGTAGGTGTACTCGAAGAAGACGGTCGGCTCGTTGTAGGTGTAGGCAATGATGGGGATGTTCTCCCGGCGGCACAGGGCCACGATTTGCTCCGGGGACAGAGGCTCGCCGAGGTAATCGCGGCGCTCATCCGCCTGTCGCGTCTGGGAGATCTGCCAGTTCTGGCACCATTGGCAGCTCAAATTACAGCCGTAGGTGCCGATGGAAATAGCCTGACTGCCGGGCAGGAAATGGAAAAGGGGTTTTTTCTCAATGGGGTCGAGGTGGGTGGCGACGGACTTCCCGTACACGGTCAGGACAAGCTGTCCACCACGGTTGACGCGGACGCCGCACTTGCCCCACTCGCCGGGTTTTAGGGTGCAGTAGTGTTCACAGACACGGCACTGCACGGCCTGATTCCGCAGGGGACGGATCAATTCAGCTGTGCGTGACATCTCATGCCTCCTTGAGCAAATGTGCAGATGGCAAATGGCAAATGGTGAGTGGAGAATGGAGAATGGAGAATGGAGAATGGCGGGTGGTAAATTGTAGACGTTAAAACCAGCCGGCCAGCACAGAGACCAGCAGGAAGATCAAAACGATGCCGGCGATGATGCCCGTTGCGGTGAGGGCTTTGCGTTCTTGTTCTTTTTGTTCCTGTATCCGGCGGCGGATTTCCGCCTGGCGGGCGGCTTCTTTTGCTAACATCCGCTCCATGCGCGCGTCTGAAGCGGTTTCCTCCAAATCCTTAATCTGCCGCGCCTCTGCCATCTGTTGATCGAGCCGGTCGGTGGTGGTAAGTTGCCCGGTCAACAAGGCGACCATATCTAAGGTCGCGCCACATTCGCCGCACTCTTCATCCCCCACCCAGTTCAACGCGCCGCACTGCGGACAGCGGCGGGTCATCTCCAGACCACACTTTTGACAGGATGTGGCGGTCTTGTTGTGGTAGGCTCCGCAATAGGGACACAGGCGGTCGCGCAGCGGAATTTCGTTTCCGCAGCCGGGGCAGCGTACCTGGGCAGATTGTGAATCGAGGTTGATGTTAGTCCCGCAGAGGGGACATTCCATCGCCAGTATCAAGTAACGCGCCATTTCGCTTTCCTCACAACCCATACACGAATCTACTGAAAGGACCGAGAACTTCACCACAGAGCCACAGAGAGCACAGAGAAAATCCTAAAAACTCCGTGTCCTGGGCACTGCCGGCCCACACCTGCGGTCTGTGTCCCCTGTCAATTGGCCTTTGGCTATAGTCTGTGGTGAGATGACCTTTTTTCAGGGAAGTCATACACGGCCCGGCATGAATTTTATTCCTCGATCTCTGGCTCCTCACCATCGGCCGGAAGGCCTTCCTCCGGAGTTGCGTCCTCCGGTACTTGTTTGAGACTAAAGGCCAGTCGCCGGGACCTGGGTTGCAGAGAGAGGATGCGGGCGAGCTTGTGTATCCCCACCCGCACAACCTCGTCAGGGCGCGAAACAGGGTGGTCACACAGCTCGGAGAGATGGATCAATCCCTCGACGCCGGGGGTATCAAT
>JAUWHU010000319.1 GCA_030605705.1 Thermoflexia bacterium
CGTGGAATGCATCGAGGAGAATCGCATCTTGCGCCGCATCGCCCCGCAGGCGATTGAAGACACCGGAGGCTTTTTCGTCGCACTCGACGACGTTGACGAGGAATTTCTACCTGCTTTCTTGAAAGGCTGCGCCGAGGTAGACATCCCGACCGAGCTACTCTCCGGCGCAGAGGCACTGCGCGAGGAGCCGAATCTATCGCCCAAAATCCGCCAGGCCGTGGTCGTGCCAGATGCCAGCATTGACGGCTGGGACTTGTGCACAGGCAACGTCGCTGCGGCCAAGGAATATGGCGCTCGCGTTTTTCTCTACACCCCGGTGACGGAAATCCTGCGCGAGGGCGACCGGGTCGCCGGCATCAAAGCGATTGACAAAACCAGTGGCGATGAGTACACTGTCCACGCTGACTGCGTGGTCAGTGCCAGCGGCCCCTGGGCCGCCAAGGTTGCTGCCCTGGGCAATATCAAGATCGGGATGAGTCTCAGTAAGGGCACGATGGTTGTCCTGGACAGTCGCCCCGTGAAGCGAGCTATCAACCATTGCCGCTACCCATCCGATGGTGACATCATCGTCCCGGTTGGCACGACCATCGTGCTGGGCACCACTTCGGTGGACATCAAGGACCCCGACAACTTTGTCATTGAGGAATGGGAAATAGACAAGATGTTGGATGAGTGCATCAAGATGGTGCCCATGATTGAGGACATGCGTATGCAGCGAAATTTCGCCAGCATCCGTCCGCTGTACCGGCCTTCTGCAGGGGGTGAGAAAGAGGAGGGAACAACGGGGATAGATGTCAGCCGGGCGTTCTACGTTCTCGATCACGAGGCGTTGGATAGCGTGGGTGGCTTTATCACTATCACCGGTGGCAAGTTGACCACTTCCCGCTTGATGGCCGAGAAGACGGTTGACCTGGTCTGCGCCAAGATGGGAATTGACGCGCCTTGTCGCACTCATCTGGAGGCCTTGCCTACCGCTTAGAAATCGGGGTCTCTGGGACTTGGCGGGGTAAGTGCCATGCGACGTAAATTTTTCACCACAGACGCAGTGTGGGCAGGCAGTGCCCACCAATCCGTGGTTAATTTTAACTTGACCACGCGAATTCCCAAAGAGTCAGAAAGTGGAGTGTGAATTTATGGACAAAGAAGAAGAATTGCAGAACAAGGAACAGGAAGCACCGGCGAGCCGGTTTGACTGGATTCCACGCTGGGGTTGGGTGCTGATTTTCCTCGTGCCTTTGCTCTCTAGCGAGTTCATGTTTTATATGGCGGGCCGAAAACTCAGCATGATCCTCTTCCCGCTGGCCTGGGTCGGATTCTGGGTCGCGATGATGTGGCGCTCCGGGTGGCAGATTCTGAAGAAGAGAGAGGAAAATAGGGAGTAGCGGTGAAATTGCTGATCGTGGGGGCCGGCGCTATCGGCTCATTGGTGGGATATAGGCTGGCCTGCGCGGGACACGACGTGACTCTGGTGGGCCGTCCGGCCTACGTGGACGCCGTGAGGGAGCGCGGTTTGGGGCTGGAGGAAGCTGGGCAGAGGGCCTACACTAAAGACGCGCAAGCTGTGACCCACGTGGCAGAGTCATGCGATTTGATCATTTTCACTATGAAGGCCTACGACACCGCCGTGGCCGCGGCCCAGGTACAGCCCCTGGCCCAGCAGGGCGTCCCTATTCTGGTTCTGCAAAACGGGGTAGGCGGCGAGGAGCGTCTCGCGCGAGTGCTGGGCCAGGCAACCGTTTTCTCTGCAATTATCACGCTGGTGACGGAGGCGCTAGAGCCGGGGTTGGTGCGCCTGTCCACCAGCCAGGGCGGCGTGGGATTGGCGCCCACGGCTCCCCGCCAGTCGGTGAACTCGCTGGCAGAAGCCTTTCAGGGAGCGGGTTTCAAGGTCGCAGTTTATCCCCACTATCGGGCTATGAAGTGGTCTAAACTGCTGCTCAACATTCTCGGCAACGCTTCTCCGGCGATCTTGGGCCTGTCCCCGGACCGGGTTTTCGCTGACCGGCGCTTGTTCACCCTGGAGCGGACCGCCTTTCGCGAAGCCAGGGCCGTGATGCGCGCCCTGGGCCTGCGTCCAGTGAGCCTGCCTGGGTATCCCGTACCTCTCTTGGCCTGGGGAATCAGCTCTCTGCCTGAGTGGTTGTTGCGGCACATCTTTCAACGCACCATCGTGCGGAGCCGGGGCGGCAAGATGCCCTCGCTGTATCTGGATCTAGTTCGCCAGCGGAAGAACTCGGAGGTGGAATTCCTGAACGGGGCGGTGGTCGCACAAGCGCGGGAGATGGGAATGCGAGTCCCGGCCAACGAGGTTTTGTATTCCACGTTGATGGGCATCGTGAGGGGCGAAATCCCCTGGGAGAACTACCGGGGCCAACCGGAGAGGCTCCTGGAAGCCGCCGGCCGGTGAGCGCTGTCGAAGGGATGATATGAGATTAGCCGGTGTGGACTTGGCGCTGAGACGCCTGAAATCTGACACGGAGCAGCAGCGTGTCCAATTCCAAGAGGGATTTGGGGACTTCGTCGCCGGTCACGAATTGGCCGGATGGGAGGGTTGGTTCAGTCCCTATGACGAGGGGACGTACAGCACGGCGTTGAGCCACGTCGCCCCCGATGACGTAGTGTTGGAGATCGGGGCCGGCGACCTGCGCCTGGCGCTGCGGATAGCAGAACGAGCCAGGCGGGTGTACGCGCTGGAAGTCAATCCGTTGGTGGTCGGCCCGGCGCTGCAGATCATCGGCTTGCGCCTGCCGCGCAATTTGCACGTGGTGTGTGCCAATGCCCTCGATTTCTCTATCCCCCCGGGCATCACAACCGCTGTGCTTTTGATGCGCCATTGTCAGCACTTCGGTGTGTACTTTGACCGGCTGCAGGCGGCGGGCTGCCGGCAGCTGCTGACCAACGCCCGCTGGAGAAGCGGGGTAGAGGCGGTGAATTTGCTCACTCCTCGCCTCCCCTTCGAGCAAGTACACGAAGGATGGTACGCTTGTCGTTGCGGGGCAGTGGGCTACGTGGGCCGGGGGGAGCGACCCGATGCCCCTCCCAGCGAGGTGCGTAATTGTCCGGCGTGTCAGAACGGAAAAATGAGATGAAACTCGCAGGAAAACGTGTCGCCGTTTTGGTTGGGCCAGGGTACGAAGACCTGGAGTTCTGGGCGCCATTGATGCGTATGCAGGAGGAAGGCGCAGAGGTCACTGTGGTGGGACTCAAGGCTGGCGAGACTTACGCGAGCAAGTCCGGGGGACTGATGGCTACGGCGGACACGGGCGCGGGTGACGTGAGTCCGCAAGACTTTGATGCTGTGCTCATCCCCGGCGGGTGGGCGCCGGACAAATTGCGCCGCTATCAAACCGTGCTGTCCCTGGTGCGCGGAATGTACGAGCAAGGCAAGATCGTAGGCGCCATCTGTCACGCCGGATTGGTGCTTATCTCGGCGGTGAGCTTGCGCGGGCGCCGCGCTACCGGGTCGTTGGGCATTAAGGATGATTTGATCAATGCTGGAGCCACCTGGGTGGACGAGCCGGCCTTTCGTGACGGCAACCTGGTCTGGGGGCGGGTAGTGGCCGATATCCCGGCCTACTGCCGCGAACTGGTGGCCGCCCTCAGTTAACAGCACGGAGAGAGGCTTGTAGTGCGCCTCGAAGCGTAACGAAGTGGCGCGAAACCGCACTTCGCTATGCTTCGTGCGTGACTACGAACCTGACGAGGAGATAAAATTGGTAGGTATCGTAATAGTAACACATAGCCAGGAATTGGCCGATGGCGTCTGCGCACTAGCCGGTCAGATCAGCGCGCAGAGCGACCTGCGCATTGCTGCGGCCGGCGGCCTCGTAGGAGGAGGGCTGGGTACAAGTTTTGAGAAAATCCAGCAAGCGGTGGATGCTGTGTACAGCGATGATGGGGTCCTGATTTTAATGGACTTGGGCAGCGCGGTGATGACCGCCCAGATGGTGTTGGAAGTGTTGCCCCCAGAACGCCGGTCGCACATTCGGTTGAGCAATGCTCCTTTGGTGGAAGGCGCTATTGCCGCAGCTGTGTCTGTCTCCCTGGGCGATGATCTGGATCGAGTGCAGCGTGCTGCCGAGACCGCTCTGGCGATGCCTAAGATTTCCCCGGAGGAAGCGCCACTTGCACCTCCGGCGGAGACCCCCGCTGCCCCGGTAGGCCCCTCGCGGAGCGTCATGCTGGTCATCTCTAACCCGATTGGACTGCACGCCCGCCCGGCGGCCCTTTTCGTGCAGACCGCCTCTCAATTTACCGCGCAGATCACCGTGCAGAACGTGACGCAAAACCGCCAACCGGTGAACGCCAAAAGCATGATGCAGGTTGCCAGCCAGGCCAGCGCCCGGCAAGGTGAGCGTATCCACATCGTGGCCCAGGGCGAGGATGCCGATAAGGCCATCGCGGCCTTGACCGCGTTGGTGGAGGCCGGTTTTGGCGAGATGGAGGAGGGGCAAGAGACGGCTGTCTCTCCCCAACCCCCCGCACCACAATCTGCCCCGGCGCCGGTAGTCTCCCAGGTCGCGCTGCCCCCCTACCTGCAGGGCATCGGCGCCTCTGAAGGATACGCCATCGCCCCCGCCTTTGTCTACCGGCAGCCGGACCTGCACGTGGCAAGGCGCGTGGTGGAAGATCCCCAATCCGAAGTGAGCCGTTTCCGGCAGGCGCTCGACGTCGCGCGTCGCCAACTTGATCAAGTACAGCAACATGTGTCCGCCACCGCCGACGAGCAGACCGGCCGCATCTTCGAGTTCCATCGCATGATATTGGAGGACGCTGAACTGCACCATGCCGTCGAGGATGGAATTATTGCTGGGCGTTGCAATGCCGAGGCCGCTGTCAACGACGTTATCAGCCAATGGGTAGGCCGCTTTGAGAGCCTGAACGACGAACTGATGCGCGAGCGCGCCACAGATGTGCGGGATGTGGGCGAACGGGTGTTGCGCGTCCTGTTAGGGATCGCTGAAGACGAACGTTCCCTGAGTGGCCTTGCTGAGCCGGTGATCGTGGCGGCTCGGGACCTGACCCCCTCGGACACGGCGCGGCTGGATCGGGAGAAGGTGCGCGGTCTGTGTACGGCGATGGGAGGAGCGACCTCTCACGTTGCCATCCTGGCGCGCATGTGGAATCTGCCCGCCGTGGTGGGCCTGGGCGATTCGCTGTTGCAGGTGGCGGACGGGACAATTTTGGCGCTAGACGGCGAGTCGGGGCAGGTGGAGATTGGGCCGCCGCCTGAGGTGGTGCAGGTTTACCAGGAACGAGAGGCGCGTCGCGTCTCTCTCCAGGCCGAAGCGCTGCGCCAGATTGGAGAGCCGGCCATCACGCAGGATGGGCGGCAGGTTGAGGTCGTGGCCAACGTCGGCGATGTGGCATCGGCGCGGGAGGCGTTGGAGCAGGGAGCAGAGGGCATCGGTTTGCTGCGCACCGAGTTCCTCTACCTGGAGCGGGCCACCCTGCCCGATGAAGAGGAGCAAGTGCGCGTCTACCGCGCTATCGCCGAGGTGATGGGCCAGCGGCCTGTCATCATCCGCACCCTGGACGTGGGAGGCGACAAGCCACTTCCGTCTATCCACCGACCGGAGGAAGCCAATCCGGCTCTGGGAGTACGAGCTATCCGCCTCTCCCGCCTATACCCGGATCTCCTGCGCGTCCAATTACGGGCGATTTTGCGGGCCGGCGTCGCGCATAATCTGAAGGTGATGTTTCCCCTGGTCGCCACGCTGGACGAAGTTCGCTGGGTGAAATCTTTGTTGCGCCAGGCACAGGCGGAATTGGCGGCGGAGGGAGTGGAGCACGTCCGAGAGATCGAAGCGGGGATCATGATCGAGACCCCGGCGGCGGCGTTGATGGCCGATGCCCTGGCGGCGGAGGTGGATTTTTTCAGCATCGGGAGCAATGACTTGACCCAGTACACCCTGGCCTGTGACCGGGGCAACGAAAATCTGGGGGATTTGTACAGTCCCTTGAATCCGGCAGTGCTGCGCCTGATCCGTGGCGTGATTGAGGCCGCTCACGCGGCCGGTATCTGGGTGGGCTTGTGTGGGGAACTGGCCGGACAGCGGAAGGCGATCCCGGTGCTCTTAGGACTGGGGTTGGACGAGTTCAGCATGACCCCCAGCGCCATCCCAAGCGCCAGGCAAACGATCCGTGCCCTAAGCGCGGATGAAGCCGAGCAACTGGCGAGCCATGTACTCTCGCTTACGACTCTCTCAGAGGTGGAGGCGTTGCTGCATCGTCAAAGCGCAATTTGACAGGTGGGACAAGGTAACTATGCGTCCACTGAAAAAACATGGTTCTTTGGGAATTCGCGTGGTCGAGTTAAAATTAACCACGGATTTCACAGATTAGCACGGAAAAAAGTAAAAAATCCGTGAAAATCCGTGTAATCTGTGGTGAAAAACTTACGTCGCGTGGCACTTACCACGGCAATTCCCAGAGAGCCAAAAACATATTTCCCCACGGAGGGCGTGGAAAAACCACTGCCCCCTCATTTGCTCTTGGTGGTAAGCTAACCTCAATACGGTTTAGTTAAGACCTCAGAGGTCTGGACGTTGCTGAACCTAACTCGCAAGCGGAGAAAATAATGACGATACCTGTGGGAACCGACCTCGCCTTCAGGGAGGTTGTGCGGGAGCGCAGCGGTGAGGATGTTCACCAGTGTTTTTATTGTCAGAAATGCACCGCCGGCTGCCCGACGGCGTATGTGATGGATTACACGCCGGCTCAATTGCTGCGATTGATCCAACTGGGTCAGAAAGACAAAGTGCTCGGCAGTTTAGCCATCTGGATGTGTATCGGTTGTGAGATATGTGGTACACGTTGCCCCAACCAGATACGGCTGGCCCCGGTGATGGACACGCTGCGCCAGATGTCGCTTGAACAGGGCTACTCGCCGGAACCGGCAGTTTATGCATTGCACCGCTCCTTCCTCGATAACATCAAGCTGTGGGGGCGGGTACACGAGCTGACCATGTTGATGGAATACAAAATCCGCTGCTTATTGAAGGAGTACCCTCTCTTTTTCCACGGCCTACTTTCCGATCTTAAGTTGGGAGGCACGCTCCTGTTGAAAGGGAAGATCACGTTTGTGCCCGAGCGGATCAAGCGGTTGCAAGAGATACAGAACTTGTATGAGAAGACCGGGCTAAGCGGAAGCCAGGAGGAACGGTGAAGTATTCGTATTTCCCTGGATGTACGGCTAAGACCACGTCGGCTGAATTCGGCATCTCAAGCGAGGCTGTGTGTGCGGCGCTGAATATTGAATTGTTGGAATTGGAGGACTGGAATTGCTGCGGCGCCTCATCGGCGCACAGTCTTAACCACGAGCTCTCGCTGTCGCTACCGGGGCGCAATGTGGCGCTGGCCCAAGAGGCGGGACTGGACATTGTGACCCCGTGTCCGGCTTGCTATCAGAACTCGCTGTCCGCCGACCAGGCGTTGCGCGAGGACGCAGAGTGGCGACGCGAGATGGAGTCACTTTTGGATTTTCGTTATACCGGGAAGGCCCGGCCGCGCCATTTGCTGGACGTAATCGCCCATGATTTGAGCATAGATACGGTACGCGCGAAGGTGGTCAAGCCGTTGGCAGGCCTGAAGGTCGCGTGTTACTATGGCTGTGTGTTGGTGCGCCCGCCGGAGAAGACCGGCTGGGATGATGCGGAGTACCCGATGACCATGGATCGGCTGATGGAGGCGCTCGGAGCGGAGCCGGTTGATTGGTCGTACAAGGTGGATTGTTGCGGGGCCAGCATGGCTCTCTCTCGCAGCGATGTGGTGGTGAATCTCTCGGGCAAGATCATTGCTGGTGCCAATGAAGCTGGGGCCGACTGCGTCGTTGCTGCCTGCGGCATGTGTCATGTCAATCTGGATACGCGGCAGTCACCTTCCCCAGGAAAACCAAAGCTGCCCATTTTCTACTTTACGGAGTTGCTGGCGTTGGCTTTTGGCCTGCCGGAAGTGGAGAAGCTGTTTGGTAAGCACGTTGTTGATCCGCGTCCACTGCTTCGGGCGCGGAAGCTGCTCTCATAGCGCGGCAGGGCCGCAAATGTGCAAATGACAAATGACAGACCATAATTCTCGCACATAACGCAAATCTTGTAGGGTAGTTCTATAATGTGCAGCTTGATTAGTGTCTTAAAGTATTCGCCGCCCTGACCGCAGGACAGCAAAGCACCACATATCAATAATCCAGGGCAAT
>JAUWHU010000171.1 GCA_030605705.1 Thermoflexia bacterium
CGAGGTGGACAAGCTCGAGGACCGTCACGCCGCTAAACTGCGGACGTTAGAAGACCGGCTGCGGCGCGCTAAAACCGCGCTGGAGCGGAAAGTAACCGCATCCCGCGCCCGCAAGCAGGACGCCTTCCTCTCCGCAGGCGAGACGGTGTTGAGTCTCTTCGCCGGGCGGCGACGCTCGGTTTCGGCGGCCGCGAACAAGTTCAGCCGCACTTCCACGGCTAAAGCGGATGTGGACGCCGCCGAGGAGCAGGTCGCAGTCTTGCAGGAGGACATCAAGGAGCTGCTGGCGGAGCTCAAAGAGGATACCGCTGCCATCACCGCGCGTTGGGAAGAGGCGCAGCGCGATCTGGACACCCTGCCTGTCCAGCCGCGCCGCAACGACATCGAGGTGACGCTGTTCGCGCTTGCCTGGACGCCCCATTGGCAGATCGCTTACTGGGATCGGAGCGGCATCACCCAGACAGCGTTGCTTCCGGCGTATTGAAGAGAGAGGAGAGAGGAGTGAGGAGTGAGGAGTGAGGAGATAGAGAGGAGGAGAGAGGAGAGATAGAGAGAGGAGTGAGGAGTTAGGAGGCGAGAATCGCTCTCTCGTTTTCTCGCTTTCTCGCTCTCTCGCTTTATCGCTTTATCGCTCTCTCGCTTTCTCGCTTTCTCGCTTTCTCGCTTTCTCGCTTTCTCGCTCTCTCGCTTTCTCGCTTTCTCGCTTTATCGCTTTCTCGCCTTCTCGCTTTCTCGCCTTCTCGCTTTCTCGCTTTCTCGCTCTATCGCTTTCTCGCTTTCTCGTTCTTTTGCGCTGCCCAACTTCCTCGATGTAGGCCAGGGATTGGTGGCGGAAGTAGGTGTTGTACAGTGTGGCGTAGTGTCCACCGCGCGTTAGCAATGCCTCGTGGCTGCCTTCCTCGATGATGCGGCCTCTCTCCAGCACTAAGATGCGGTCGGCGGCGCGCACGGTGGAGAGGCGATGGGCGATGAGGATCGAGGTGCTGCGCCGCAGGATCATGCCCGTCGCTTGCTGGATCTGCATTTCTGTGAAAGGATCAATGCTGGCGGTGGCCTCGTCCAAGATGAAGACGGCTGGCTGCTGCACGAGCACCCGCATCAACGCGACGAGCTGCCGTTGACCCATGGAGAGCCGCGCTCCGCGCTCGCCCACGTCTGTCTGGAGACCCTGGGGCAATGTCTCCAGCCACTCGCCGCCGCCGATCTGTCGCGCGAGGGCTTCGATTTCGTCGTCAGCGATGTCGGAGCGGCCATAGCGGATGTTTTCCACCACGCTCCCGCTGAAGAGGAAAGGCAGCTGCGAGACAATGCCCAGCTGCTTGCGGTACGCCGTCAGGTCAAGGGTGCGGATGTCCTTCCCATCCACTAAAATCCGCCCACCCTGGAACTCATAGAAGCGCGCGATGAGCTTGACGATGCTGCTCTTGCCCGCGCCGGTGTGCCCCACCAACGCGACGCTCTCTCCCGGAGCGATGCGCAGCGAGAAATCCTGCAACACCGGTTCCATCTCGGTGTAACGGAAATCCACGCCCTCGAAAGTGATCTCCCCTCGCAAGCGGCCCGGCGGCTCCGTGGCGCTCTGCTGCACTGTAGGCTCGGCATCCATGAGAGCGAAGATCCGCTCGGAGGCAGAGAGACCGCCCTGGAACTGGCTCCAGAAAGCGGAAAGCCGAATCATCGGCCGCCAGAAATAATCTGTGCTGGTGATGAAAAGGTACCAGGTCCCCACGCTGATGGTTCCCGCCACGGCAGACAGCCCCCCGCTGTAGACCAGGATCGCAGTACCCACGCCGAAGAAGGCGCCGAGGATGGGGAAAATTGCCGCCATCGCATAACCTCGCCGCAGATTCACGCTGTATGATTGTTGGTTGACTGCGGAGAACTCCTGGTAGATGGTCCCTTCCTGGCGGAAGTTTTTGGCGACGCTGATACCGGTCACGGCTTCCTGGATGACGGCGTTGACCTCGGCGATGACGCGAAAGCCCGCGCGGGTGACTTTGCGGGCCAGTTTGCGGAAGCTGAACGCCAATCCCAGCGCCACCGGCGACAGCGCCAGTAGCAACAGCGTCAGTCGCCAGGAGATGTAGAACAGCACACTGAGCAGGATGAGCATTTGCAGAAAATGATTGACGAGCTCGGTGACGATCTGTGTCATCTGGGCGAACTCGTCAGTATCGGAGGTGATGCGGCTGATGATGCGCCCGGAGCGAAACTCATCGAAGAAAGAGAGATCGTGGCTCACGGAGGCGGTGAAGGCATCGTCACGCAGCGTGGCGACAATATCGCCGATGACGTGGGCGGTGATGCGGCGGCGCACCCAGCCTCCGCCCCAGTTCAAGATGCCGTAAGCCAGCATGAAGCCTACCAATCCAAATAGCACGTCCAGGCGTTGGGAAGAAGCGATCAACAGATCCAGCCCGCGCCCGATGACCATCGGCTGGGCTGCCGAGAACGCCGCCAGCGCGGCGGTCAGCACTCCCACCCCCGCGATCCGGCGGATGTGCGGCTTGAAATAGGCGTAGATACGCCGGAGCAACTCCCGGTCGCTGTATTGGCGGTCGTAATCTTCTGCGTTGAGTCCTCGGAAAAAGCCCATGGATTACCTCAAGAAATGGTGAATGAAGAATGGAGAATGACCAAGAAATGACAAATGAGCAAATGACAAATGGCGAATGAAGAATGAAGAATGAAGAACGAAGAATGGTGAGTGGTGAATGGTGAATAGCAAATGTAGTAACGACTTTAGTCGTTCATTAGTCGTCCAAACAAGACCAGAGCGACTGAAGTCGCCACTACGTTGCTGAGACGCTGGGCCGCTAAGACGCTGAGACGCTGAGACGCTGAGACGCTGGGCCGCTGGGCCGCTGGGCCGCTGAGACGCTGGAACGCTGAGACGCTGACATGCTACTCGTAGCTGGCGAAAATGTTGCGGTAGGCTTCCGAGTCCGCCAACAGCTCCTCGTGAGTCCCCACGGCGGCGATGCGCCCCCGACGCAGGACGATGATCAGGTCGGCCCAGCGGATCTGCGAGAGGCGGTGGGTGATGAGAAACGTCGTCCGGTTCGCGGCGGCGCGCTCGATGGCGCGTTGGATGCGGTCCTCCGTGTCGCTATCAATGGCGCTGGTCGCATCATCTAAGATCAGGATGGCCGGGTCCGTGAGGAAAGCGCGGGCCAGGGCGACGCGCTGCCGTTGCCCGCCGGAGAGCGTCGCTCCCCGCTCGCCGATGACCGTATCGTACCCCTCGCTGAAACTGGTGATGAAGTCGTGGGCCTGCGCGGCCTGGGCCGCCACCACGACGCGCTCCTGCGTCGCGCCCTGGCAGCCAAAAGCGATGTTTTCCGCGATCGTCCGCGAGAAGAGGAAAATATCTTGTTCGATGATCGAGATCTGCCGCCGCAGCGCGGCCAGGTTCCAGTCACGCACATCCACGCCGTCAATGAGCACGCGCCCACCGTCCACGTCGTAGATGCGATTGATCAGTTTGGCGATGGTGGATTTACCGGAGCCGGTCTGCCCCACGATGGCGACGGTCTGCCCCGGCTCAATGTGGAAAGCGATCTCGGCCAACGTCGTCTCGCCGCCGGAATGAGTCTCGCCCGGCGTCCGGTAGCGGAAAGTGACGTTCTCAAATGTCACAGCTCCTTGCATCTGTTCCGCGTACCCCTCGATATTCTGATCCAAGTCGGTGCGGGCGTTGATCAGCTCCAGCAGCCGTCTCGCGCCGGCCAGCCCCGAAGCTACCCGCGAGTAGGCGAATTGCGCCGTCCAGGTGGGGAATATGAACAGCAGCAGCAGGCCGTTGAACGCGATGACATCCCCCACGCCGATGGCCCCTTCCCGCAGGAGCAACAGACTGTGCAGCATCCCGCCGGCCTGGAGCAGGCCGAGTAGCAACAGCGGTATGAAACGCGCCTCGATCTCCGCCTGGCGGACGAAGGCTGCGCGCCAGCGGGCCACCGCTTGCCGGAAGCGACCGCTCTCGTAGGCTTCCTGCGACGCGCCCTTCACCGTCTCGATCCCCTCGATGGCCTCGGCCAACGTCGTGTTCATCTGGCCGAAACTGCGGCGAACGCCCTCGGCGGCGGGACGCAGCTGTCTCAGGTAATGCCGCACTACGAAACCGTAGGCCAGCAGGTAAATGACCGGAGCCAGCAGCAGTTGTGGGTGAATGCGAGGGGTGATCAGTAGCGGCATCAGGATGAAGTTAGCCGACCCGATGACTAAGTTGAGGCCGGGGTTGCACATCAGGTTGATCTCGCGGACATCGTTGGTGGCGCGGGCCATCAGGTCGCCGGTGGGGTGCGAATCATGGAATGACATGCTCTTGCCGATGAGGCTGACGTAGAGCTCGTCGCGGATGTCACGTTCCAGGCGCTGGCCCAGCGTTTCGGCGGAGACGTTGCGGGTCATCTGGAGCACGAAGCCGCGCAGTATTTGTGTCAAGCCAATCAGCAGCGCGGCCTGTTTCAATGCCGGGAGATCGGGGGAAGGCGCAGCCAGGGCATCGAATGCTTGCCCTGTCAGCATGGGTACCACCGAGGCCATCAAGGCGTTGCCCAACGCCCCGCCGAAGACCCCCAGTACCATCAACTTGTAGCGCAAGATATGTGAAAAGACCCAGCGCGCCGGGCTGCGCCGGTCGGCCTGCCAGCTACGCCGGATGGCAAACTCACTTGCCGTCATCCACTCCCCCTAATCTGGACAAGCTAGAACTAAAAAGCCAACCACAGATTACACAGATTTCACCGATTTTTTTTAACCCCTTAACCAATCTGTGTAATCAGTGCGTAGTGTGGGCAGGCAGTGCTCACAAATCTGTGGTTCATTTTCTGTCACAAAAAACAAGAATTTTGCCGATAAAGTACTACGCATTGTCCGGGACTTGGCCCGGAAAATGAGACCCCTGCGGGGCAGTTGGCAACATGGCGCATATCTGCTCAATAAATAGGGGCAAACATTCCGTTGTCTGTCATTTTCACCACGGAGAACACGGAGAAAAATAAGAAAACTCTGTGTCCTCCGTGGTAAAAAAATGCCCTAGAATATTGAGATGATACGCTGTCGCTTGGAGTGCCATGGTTGGCACTTATCGACAATTTTTTGTCGATGTTGCCACTGAAAGTGCCTAAAATGCTCAAAAGTAAGAAACGTCAAACCATTCTACTGTGAAAGGGGAAAAGAGCAAGAAGGGGTCTGGTTGCAAGGGTTCGCCCCAGACGCCCCCGGGGAGCGCGAAGCCTACCCGGCGGGGTACGGGGGCTGCGAGCCGTGGGGAGTAGAATTGAACAACCCTGGGGGGAGAGAGGGGCGACGCCCCCGCGTGCGACTTGTTCCCGTGATTGCCGATACCGCTGAACGGTACGCGCTGATTTACGCATATCTGCGCCA
>JAUWHU010000123.1 GCA_030605705.1 Thermoflexia bacterium
CTACGGGCCGCGACGGCTCGTAATGGGGCCAGTAGGAATTGTAATAACCGGAACGGCGTCGTCGCGCCATGTCTTTCTCCGTATCTGCTTCGAAAATAAACCGTCGGGGGGCGCGGGGCTGAAGCCCTCGCGCTAAAAGAACAAAGCCCTTTGGGCTAACATCAGCCCCCGAAGGCGAAGTGCAGGCGGGCAGCGCCGCTGGCTTCGCTCTCTTAGCCTGGGGCTTCAGCCCCAGGAAGAAAGTGCCAGCATTTTCGTCTTCGCCTGCGGCCGGCCACAGCTAGAGAACGCTATGACGCTGAGCCGCTGGGACGCTGAGCTGCCCCCACTCTCCACTCACCGACTCACCCCCTCAGCGTGATGATCTCCCGCAGCTCGTCCGTGCTCAACTCGGTGAGCCAGGCCTCTCCCGCGCCGATGACGCTGCGGGCCAGCGATTTCTTGCTCTCGATGAGCGCGTCAATCTTTTCCTCCAGCGTGCCCGCGCAGATGAGTTTGTGTACCAGCACGTCCCGCGTCTGCCCGATGCGGAAGGCGCGGTCGGTGGCCTGATCCTCCACGGCGGGATTCCACCAGCGGTCGAAGTGGAAAACGTGGTTGGCGGCGGTGAGGTTCAGTCCCGTCCCGCCGGCCTTGAGCGAGAGGAGGAAAATCGGCACAGCGTCGCGGGCCTGAAAGCGCGCCACCATCCGGTCGCGGTGCTTGAGGGGCGTGCCGCCGTGCAGGTAGAGCACTTCCACGCCGAAGAGCGTCTGCAAATAGCGCCGGAGCAGTTTCCCCATCTCGGCAAATTGGGTGAAAATGAGGGCGCACTCTCCTACATCGAGCACCTCTTCCAACATCTCCGTGAGCCGCTCCAGCTTGCCGGAGCGACCCGGCAGGGCGGAGCCGTCGCCCAAGTACTGCGCCGGGTGATTGCAAACTTGCTTGAGCCGCAGCAGCGCGCCCAAGATCGCCCCACGACGCGAAAAATCGGACTTCGCAGATTTCACGTCGGCCTCGGTCTCCTCGATTTTTACCAGTGATTCCGTCACCACGGCCTGGTACAACGTGGCCTGCTCCGGCGTCAGGGAACAGTACACTTTCATCTCCATCTTCTCTGGGAGGTCCTGGATGATGGTGGGATCGGTTTTGAGACGGCGCAGGAGGAAGGGGCCGACCAACCCCCGCAAGCGGGTGGTAGCTTCGGCGTCCTGGTAGCGCTCGATGGGCAGGGAAAAAGTCTCGCGGAAGTGTTTTTGCGATCCCAAGAAACCGGGGTCGAGGAATTGCATGATGGACCAGAGCTCGGAGAGGCGGTTCTCCACCGGCGTGCCGGTGAGCGCGACGCGGTTGGCGGCCCCGATCCGGCGGATGGCCTGGGTCTGTTTGGCGCGCGGGTTCTTGATGTTCTGGGCCTCGTCGAGAATAATGTCGCTCCAGGTGATTTCCGCCAGCGTGTCCACATCGCGCCGCGCCAGACCGTAGGTGCTGATGACCATGTCGTGCTGTTGGGCGGTCTGGACGAAGGCCGCGCCGCGCTCGCGCTCCGCGCCGTGATGCACCATCACCCGCAGCGAGGGGGCGAAGCGGGACACTTCGCGTTTCCAGTTACCCACTACCGACGTGGGACAAATGAGCAGGGCCGGCGGCAGCGGCGTCGCGGATTGCTCGCGCGTATGGAGCAGCAGAGCGATGGCCTGGATGGTCTTGCCTAGGCCCATATCGTCGGCCAGGCATGCGCCCAGCCCCCAGCGGCGCATGAAGACCAGCCACGAGGCGCCGCGCACCTGGTAGGGCCGCAACTGGCCCACGAAGCCTTCCGGCGCGGGAAGAGTTTCCAGCTGCTCCCCGGCTTCGAGCTGCTGCAACAAATCGTTGAGCGGGCCGGAGGTCTGCACGCCCTGCAGCGGCAGGCCGCCCACCTGGTCTGTCGCGCCGAGGGCCATCCCCAGCGCGTCGCGCAGCGTCATTTCCTCACGGCGCTGCTTTTCCCAGAAGGCGATGGCGGCCTCAATTTCCTCCGGCTGCAGCAACACCCAGCGTCCACGCACCTGTACCAGTGGCATCTTGAGAGCCACCAGGTGCTCGAATTCCTCGCGGCTCAACGGTTCGTCGCCCAGGGCCAGGTCCCAATCGAAGTGTACCAGCGAATCCAGGTTGAGCAGCCCTCTGCCGACGATGTTGGGATCGGCCTTGAGTTTGGCGTGGACGCCCAAACGGTACTGCTTGTTCCACCACGGCGGAACGAGCACGCCGAACCCACTGCCTTCGAGCAGCGGCCCGACCTCGCGCAGGAAGGCGTAGGCCTCGTGTACGGTGAGGGTGCATGTTTCGGGACGGGTGGTGCGCAGGCTCTTGAGGATCGGTGGAAAAAGGCGCGCGGACAGTCCCAACCCTACCAGCACCTGTTCCTGCGCGTTTTCAAAGCGATAGGCAAGGTATTCCAGTGTCCCGCCGCGCGCGCTCCAGACCTTTCCCAGCGGCACGAGCAGGCTGGGGTCGTCGTGGGCCTGGAGCAGGTAACGCAGCGCCCAATTGGGCTTGGTGACAGCGCCCGTCTCTGGATCGGTCTCCGGCGGCTCCAGGCGGAAGCACAGGCGGAAGGCGGCCTCGCCCGCGCCGCGCAATTGGCCGAGCCACACTTGCCACGCCTCGTAGAACGCGGCCAGGGCGCGGCGTTCTTTGACCGGCGCCAGGATGTGCCCGGCGGGCGACCAGAGGGCCTGCCACCAGGTCCCGGCGACGCCGGCCGGAGGTTTGCGACGTTTATCCAGGTGCTCGCGGCCCCAGTCGCGCAGGGCGCAGTCGAGCAGCCGCTTCAAGAAAGCATCGAGCAGCGCGTGGGGTTGGGGGGCTTGAGCGGGATCGGATTTTGCCTGCGCGTCGAACAGTGCGCGGCTGACCGGCGGCATCGCCTGGGCCAGAGCGCGCAGCTGGGCGCGGTCTGCGGGCGTATCGAGCACGGGAAGCCAGACGGCGCGATAGTGGCCGGCGTCCTCGGTCATGCCGGGGAGGTAGTCCTGGCGGGCCAGCAAGGCCAGCCCGAGTTTGGCGACGGCGCTCCAGTAGCGCAGGTCGGTTCCCCAGCGACGGTCAGGGCCGCGCGCCGGCAGCGCCACGAGCAAGTCGAGCGCGGTGAGTGGGGTTAGTGTCAACCCTTTGATCTTCCACGGGGCCAGTACCGGCTCCTCTTCGGGCGCATCATCGCTTGGGGGAAGCAACCAGGGGGGTAACACCGGGCGTCCGGCTGTGGAGGGCAACATGATGCCGTAGGTCATCTCAGGGACGGTATCCCAGGCGTGATCGGGGTACAGGTGTGCTAAGGCCGCGCGCAGGGCGTCGGGCGCGGCGGCGTGAGGATGGGGCATGATCCGGGGGCGGCGTCCGCGTGGCCGGGG
>JAUWHU010000257.1 GCA_030605705.1 Thermoflexia bacterium
GCGTGAATATGCCCGTCTCTCCGGCGAGCCGGAGGTCGTGGCACTGGCGGTCTTTGAGCACTACCTGCCGCGCTTCGCCGGCGATGCTTTGCCGGCAGCGATGGTGGGTGTGGCGTTGGCGTTGACGGAGCGTCTCGATAGTCTCGCGGGGCTTTTCGCCGTGGGTTTGGCGCCCACGGGGTCCTCGGACCCCTACGGGCTGCGCCGGGCGGCGCTGGGGCTGGTGCAGCTTCTCGTGGAGCGTGGGATTTCCTTCTCCGTGCGGGAGGGGCTGGCGGAGGCGGCGCGCGCGCTGCCGGTGACGGCCACGCCGGAGTCGCTGGACGCGGCGGCGGCTTGTGTCACCGGGCGGCTCCAGGTCACCTTGCGTGAGGAAGGTTTCGCTTATGATGTTGTCGCGGCAGTTTTGGCGGAACGTGGCGACGATCCTACCTCGGCCCGCGCGACTGCCGCGCAACTCACCGCCTGGGTGCAGCGAAAAGATTGGGCGCAGCTGTTGGACAACTACGCCCGATGTGTCCGCATCACCCGCGACCAGCCGCGCTTTGACTTGAACTCCGACTTGCTCCAAGAACCGGCGGAACGCGATCTCTACGCCGCTTTGCTCGCCGCCGAGGCGCAGGTTACGCCGCAGAGCAGTGTGGACGACTTGTTCACCACCTTCCAGCCGTTGGTTCCGCTCATTGAGCGCTTCTTCGTGGACATCCTGGTCATGGCGGAAGACCGGGAACAGCGAGCGGCGCGCCTGGCGTTGCTGCAGCGCATCGCAGCGCTGGTCGAGGGGATTGTGGACCTGAGCGAACTCGAGGGGTTCTGAGTACGATTAGAAGGGCGGTTAAAACCAACGCAGAGGCGCAGAGCCGCAGAGAAAACCAGATAAAACTGAGGGCTGTGGGCACTGCCTGCCCACACCTGCGGTCGGCGTCTCTGCGTTGCAGCTGCCGGCCTCGAAAATAACCCGGCTTGTAGTAGGCGAATTCAACGCCGTATGCACGGGTATGAAGTGCCCGTGCTACGCAGCGACGCCGGATCAATCAGCCCCGTTCACGGGGCGTTGCTCCGTAGCCCGATGGTTCACCGTCGGGCGATAGCTGCCTCGAAAATAAACTGCCCGTAGTAGCGACTGCAGTCGCTGGCGACGCTGAACGACTAAAGTCGTTACTACAAGTCATTTTCGTCCTGGGTGGTGTGTAAACATTTGTGACAACTTCTCAATAATTCGGGAGACCGGCCACAGCTAGAGTATCATCTTCTCTGCCCCTTGAGCAGATTTAATTGCTGGAGCCAATGCTTTTTCTCGGCGATCAAATCACCCCACCTCAGCGCATCCATCTCCAGGTCGTACTCGAACTCATTACCCAGCTCACCCGCCGCTAATTTTTGTTGGAAATCTGCGTATTCCAGACCATGCTTGATCTCCAACTCCAACCGTTCCTGTTCACAGGCTCTTAAGTAGCGGCGGATTTCATTCAGCAACAGCTGGGAGATCTTTTCAGAGGGGGTTTTCCCGGCCATGCTGTTCAAAATCGGATGTATTTCTGGAGGAAGTTTGATTGTCATTGTTTTAAGTCTGGTGGACATCGCTGCAGCTCCTTTGTAGCGCGGCAAGGCCGTAAATATGCAGGTCGAGTAATTCTATATCGTTGGGTAGGGGGCACGTTTTGCTCGCAGATCTTTCTCTCGCAAAGTATAAATGAACTTTGGAGAAGAGCAAGAAGGAGACGAAATACCATGATCCGTTTTCTCATCTGGGACGCGGGGGGCACGCTTTTCGATACTTATCCATCTGTCACCCGCGCCTTCGGGCAGGTGCTGGCTGAGCTGGGGGCTTCCATGCCCGCCGACACCATCATGGCATTGGCCCGGCAATCCACCCAGCACGCTATCAACACGCTGGCGAGGGAAACCGGCGTTGCCCCTCGCCGCCTCGCCGAGACATTCCGCCGCCGCTACGACGCCATCCCGCCGGAAGTGCAGCCGCCCTTCCCCGGCGTCTGCGCTCTCTGCGCGTTTATCCGCGAGCGGGGCGGGCGAAACTTCATCGTGACCCACCGTGGACGCGCCTCGCTCATGGGGTTGCTGCGCGCGCATCAGATGGAGAGCTATTTCAGCGACATCCTGACGAAAGAGGACCCTTTTCCCCGCAAACCTGATCCCGCCGCGATTGAGGCCCTTATCCGGCGGCATGACCTCGACCGGGACGCGACGCTGTTGATTGGGGATCGGGACCTGGATATCCGTGCGGCCCGCGCGGCGGGTATCCGCACCTGCTTCTTCGGGACCGGCGACCATACCGCGCCGGCAGATGTCGAGATCACGGCTTACGCCGAGCTCCACGCCTGGATTGTGGGGCGAGAGTGAGTCTTGACGTTGCAATTTATTGGTGAGCGACTTGGTCCTGCGCGGTACTCTACAGCCGCCCGCCACCCGGCCAGTTTATGCCCCGCTTGTTATGCGGCTCACCCGTCTTTGCCGACCAACGGCAGGTAAATGTTGTAGTAGGGGATGGTGAAATACAATCGCGTCTGATTTCCCAGTTTATCGCTACAGACGACGCTGCCCCGCTCGCCTGGGTGGGGCGACAGGTCGCTCCAGTCCATCGCGTAGGTACCGTCAGGACCGGCCTGTATCTGGCGGGATTTATTTCTCACGGAGATGTACAGCCACGTCCTGGCCGGTGCTGTGCCGCTCAGGATGCCCGTCTGCCGGTCGTAGGCCACTGTCAATGCCGACACGGTATAGGTCATTCTCTCTGTCGTTTCGATGATGATCTCGTCGCCACCGGATACCGTCACCGGTTGCTGCTGGGCCGTGATCAGGTAGACGTTGAAGGCATTGTTGTATGAGACAGTACCAACTCCGCTGCCCTTGAAGATCCCGCCCGCGTCGTGCAGCGTGACGGTCACCACTCCCGGCATAGCTGCCACACCGCTGATGTGAGACTCCCCCAGCGTCACCTCGACGTGTGGCACAGCGTAGTCCAGCGTGACGCGATGGCCATCTGGGTGCAGGTAGATGACTTCGCCGCGGTTGTCTCTGCCGATGTCCATCACGCCACTGAAATCCACGCGGTAGGTACCGGTGACGGTTGCCGTGACGGGGCTATAGTTCCCCCAATAGTATTCGTTGTAAGCATAGACTATCAACCGCGCTCCGGGCGGAGCCATGCCTGAGATGGTGTTGGCCACCGGATCAGCCCATGCTGTCAGGTGGGGTAATGTCAGCGTCATTACCTCATCCGCCAGGTTGGCGACCAGCGTTTGACCGGTTTCCAGGTACACAGGGGCCGCAGCACCGTACAGATAGACCTTGGCGTACCCAAACTTGTTCAGGGTGGCAGTCGTGACATAGAGCGGCGCGCCTTCGGTGTTCAGCAGCGTCAGCGTCAGAGGAGCGTAGACGGGGCCGAGCACGGAAACCTGATTGCTGCCCAACCCGGCCTTGAGGCGGGGGATGCAATTGGTCACCATGATCTGGTGGCCATCCTCATTGGTGTACATGACGTCGAGCTTGTTACCCCGCTCCAGGTCCACTTCGCCACTCAGGTTGAGGGTGTAGGCGCCGGCCGCCGTGGAAGTGACCGTCCAGGTGTGGTAATCCCAGTACCACGAATCACTGTTGCTCCAGGTGACTTTCAGGGGGACGCTGGGCGGTGCCTGGCCAGAGATGACGTCGGCGGCACGGTCGGCCTGCACTGTCAGCGTTGGCACGGTGACGGTAATGAGCACACCTTCGGCGGAAACCTCCACGGTATCTCCAGCCGTGATGATGGCCGGCTGCCCGCTCTGGTACAGGTGTACCGTGAAGTAACCGTCGTAGCTAGATTTGGTCGTAGCCGTAGCCTTGACCTGTCCTCCTGCGTCGCGCAGGGTGACGGCGATTTGTTTCGACCGGACCGGGAGCGCGCCAGAGACGTAGTTGCTGCCGCTCTGCACGCGCATAAATGGCTTAGTCGGCACGCTGAACTCCACGTAGACCTCGTGGCCTGCTGGGTTGATGTAGAAGACCCGCCCTCCGTTTCCCTGCTGGAACGTTGTCAGGCTGCTGAAGTCGGCGGTGTAGACGCCGGTGGCGGTACTGGTCACCCAGAGGGTGTGGGCGTAGAAGTATCCGCCGCCGGCTTCATGTAAGCCTCCTGGGTACCAATAGTGGGAGACTTCGACCCGCAGCGGGCTGTTGGGCGGCGCCTGGCCGTGGACGGTCGAGTGTACCTGGTCGGCAGTGGCCGTCAGCACAGGCGCCAGCAGCCCTGTCTCCTGGCCATCCTCGGCGGTCACAGTTACCTGGTCGCCGGCGAGCAACTGCAGTCCCCCCTCCAAATCGCGGTCAGTAAAGTAGCCGTTGTCGTAGACGGGAACAAAACGCACGCCCCGTGGGATACCACAGCTTCCCCACACGGTGACCGTCACCTGGCTGCCGCCATTGACTTGTCCTGTTAGTTGGTAATTTCCCAGCCGAGTTTGTAGGAAGGGAACGGCGAAGCGGCGATATGCCTGGTGACCGGCAACATTGGTCACGTAGACGGCACCGTACTCCCCGGCGACGACATCGGCCAGGCCGGTGAAGTCAGCCGTGTAGGTGCCTGTCGTCGTGGCTGTGACGGAAAAACTGTAAGTAGGCTCGCCCGCCGGCGGCTTTGAGTTGTCATCGTACCCCAACGGTCCCCGGTACAAGTCCACCTGCACGGCTGCGCCGGCCGGGGCCTCGCCGCTGATGATGTCACCGGCGGGGTCGGGACGGGCGGTGAGAGCCGGGATGGTCAGGCTTATGACTTGGCCCGCTGCCGTGACGACAAGTGTGTCGTTGACCTGGGAGGGCGGGTAGAAGTAAGCGTTGAACGTGCCATCGGATGAGGAGAAGCCATAGTAGTATACGCGGAGGTTCTCCGCGCCGTCACGAAGTGTAGCGCTGAAGGGGGTGCAAGGCGCGATGACTCCACCCGCATTATGCGTCTCGACGCCGGCCAGCAGGAAGGGGACGTTGTAGCGGGCGTAGACGTGGTTGCCGGAAGCGTTAGCGTGGAAAACGTAGCCATAATCGCGCGGCGTGACCGGGGTCAGGCTGCTGAAATCGGCCTGATAGTTGCCGGCAGCTGTGGCGGTGATGGTCTGCCGGTAGACGACGGTAGGGTCGCTGTAGCGGTAGAAGTAGATTTCGAGCGTTGCCGTGGGCGGGGCCTGGCCGTAGACGGACTTTGTGTGCTGGTCGGCCAGCGCGCTGAGAAGCGGGACGGTGAGCGAGACGATTTGACCGGCCTGGATGGCCTGTAGGATGTCACCAGATTCAATGAGGGGATAGCAGTAGCCGCCCCCTCCACTGCCGTAGTAGCGAGTTGAATAGAGCATGGCGGCATAGAGGTACCCGCCATTGCCATCGGGGAAGGGGTACGTCGTGGCCTCGGCGATCACCTCGCCGTTGCGGGTCAGTCGCAGCGCGATATTCTCCGGCCGGGGGGTGGAGCCGCTGGCGAGGTAGCTGTACAGTCCCAGGTTAAGTGTGAGCGTGGTCGCTTGTTGGACGCCCAGTGGTGCTGGTCGTGTCGCGCTGGCGGCGTCCAATCCCTGCCGCCACCAGGCCGCGAGCGACTCCGGCGTCGCCTCATCCGGTGCGGTGACGCGGGCTACCTCGGGCCAGCGGTGTATTTCCGGCGGCAGGCCGTCCGGCGCAGTGACAGCGAAGCCGGCGCCGCCCGCCAGGGACGCGAAGCCGCCGATGTGCCCCTGGGCCTTCAACGCTACCAGTCGCTCCACGACGACTGCGCTCTGTGCCCGCCAGTCGGTTTGGCGCGCCTCCGCCGCCAGCGGCCAGGAGCCTGATGCCGGCGGTATCTCGGGGGGCACGAGCCACAGGATGTTGTCGCCGGCCGGCTGTTCTTGTGGAGGGCCGGCGACAGCGGCTGGGCGAACTGTGAGCAGCAGCCCGCATCCGGCTATCAAGCCGATGACGAGAGGAAGCCAGAGACGTAAAATAGAGCGAGTTGCTCGGGTCATTACGCACCTCCTGGACCGATTATAGGACTCTTTGCCTGACGATACCAAAAACGCGCTTGCCGATTGCCATGTCATGGTGGTGCAATGCTGTTAAAGTATCTGCTCAATATTTGGTGGGCACTGCCTGCCCACACCTGGGGCAGCTGTGGCCGGTCTCATTGGGGCCTTCTGTCCCAAACTTACCGACCGTGCCCGTCTGTGGCTCTCGGTCAGAGACCGGCCACAGCTAGTGGGGGGAGAAGCGAGCCGGGTTATTTTCGAGGCAGTCGAGAGGGCAGGGACAAGCCCTGCCCCTACGCTGAAACGCACCCAGTCACTAACTTATTTTCGGAATAGCGACTGGCGAATATCTGAGGGCAGGGTACTCAACGATTCATTCATCAGAGACTGGGCCAACTTCTGACCGATCACCAGGGCGATGTATTTTTCGAGTGCGCCGGTGAGGAGCTGGTAGGCTTGCTGTGCGGCTTCCAGGGTAGTGAAAGAATGGGTATCAACCACTTCAATGGTCGAGAACTTGATGTCCCAACCATTGGCCGTTGCCTGGACATTGAGATGGTTGATGAGTGACTTGGTCATGCTTGATCCCATCAGGTACTCGTAGGATGAGATGACCAAATCAGTGGCAGAGGCGAATGCCAGGCGCAGGGGTACGAGCTGGGCGTGAGATACAATGGTATCCCTTTGAGGAGCGTAGCGAGTTACGATGCAAGTGCCTTCCGCGTGATTGTGGATAGCGGCTAAGCCTTTCGCTCCACCCTGAATTTTTTGAGTGGCGATGTGTATTCCTGTGCGTGGAGGGATTTGTCCCGGTAAAAGCACAAGCCCTGCGGCGTCCGGCCAGCGGATGTATACGACGCTGGACTCCTCGCTGGCGCTCCAGGTGTTGATAAGTCCGGGAAGCTCGCTGGTTTTGCCGGATAAGGGCGGTTTTAGAGGCGACCAGGTGAAGATGGCCTTGAGAGCTCGTACTCCTTCTGCCGGGAGAGGGACAATGCGGAGTGTACTTTTCGCATTGTGCAGCAAGTCGGGAATTTTTTTAAGGGGTACCGGTTGATAGGTATCAGCGATTTGCTGTCCGCTATGCAGTAACATTCCCTCGATCAGTAGCACGGTGATGAGAGGCATCGAACCACTGGTGAGTTCCACCATGCCGGTTCTCTCGTCATCCTGGTAATTCCGCAGCAACGTCCTAACTTTTGCCGAGGAAACCTGTTTTTGAGTGGATGGGGCGTGTTCAAGTAGTGATTTCATGACCAATCCACCGGGCTTTCACGTTTTGACTTTTGCCATCTTGGGCCATATTTGATGAGTGACAGCTGTGCGTAACCGACCAGGGCCAGGATCAAGTAAGCGGCCAAATAAAACAAGTCGGCGCAAAGGCTTAAAAAGTCGCCCTTCATGCTTATGTCATAGATGCCGCTGATGGCTAACCAGCTGTAAGCGGTATCGCTGATGACAAAGGCTAAGAGGGCTAACCAGGGATAGGCCCACTGACCGCGTCCAAAAGCTCGCTTAAATTTCAATGCCGCAAATCCTACCGCTAATTCTGAGAGAGGATAGAAAACATAGACGAGGAGTTCCAACCATTCGCTATCGTTGTAGAAAAACTGTTTAAGCAGCACAGTCACCATCAGACTCAGGATGATGACCGTCAGGATAGCAACGAGACCGATGCGCCGGACCTTCTCCGGTGGACGTTTGGAGGTCAGCTGGAACTGAA